>NZ_RAWP01000128.1:0-25438 GCF_003668935.1 Corallococcus sp. AB032C
ATTCGTCCTGAGCCCCCTGCTCAGGTCCGCCCCGTCAGCCCGCTCTCGCACAGGCTCGCGACCATCGCCGAGCACGGTCCCCGTCCCTCTGCAATAGGCTCGGTCACGTCGCTCGCCGGACGGATACCATACGCCGAAGACCATCGGCCTGAAGGCGCTCCCGGCGGACGCGGTACGGGCGACAGAGGAGATCATGATTCACGTAATCTTCGACCTGCTTGCTCGGACGGAAGCGAATCTCTGGGTCGTCGGCTTAGGTGGTTGTGACTCGAAGACGCCGGGGTGGCCCCGGAAACTACGTAGGAAGGATGGCTACCCGGCCAAGTTCATCACGCCGTACTTCTTCGCCGCCCTACGGGATGGGGGTGCCCACTTCAAGGAGCGGATCTTCATCTCCAAGCACTTCTCGCGCGGGGCGTTCACGAGTGAGATGAAGAAACTCCCGCTCAAGGGGAGCTTGAAAGATCGGCTGGTAGCACTGCCGCATGCCACGCGGCTCTTTGCGTAGGGGCTCCCACCTAAAGCCAACACCATCTATGAGTTCGACCAACCGCGGAAAGGGGCGCGAGTCCCTCGACATCTATCCCACCCCAGCCTGGGCCGTACGAAGACTGCTTGACGTCGTCGATTTCAAAGGCGGGCGCTGGCTTGAGCCCTGCGCAGGGGACGGCGCCATCATCAAGGCAGTCTCCCGCTCCGATGTTCGGTGGAGTGCCGTAGAGATTCGCGAGGAGTGCAAGCAGCTTCTCGAAGGCACCCCAGGCGTCGCGTCCGTCAAGATTGGTGACTTCCGGGAGCGCCTGTCTCAATGCCGAGAGGAAGAAGGGACTCGTCCCTTCTCTCTCGCCTTGACCAACCCACCGTTTTCCCTCGCCCTTGAGTGCATCACATTGTGCCTCCAACTCGCCGACCAGGTCGCCATGCTGTTGCGCCTCGACTTTCTGGGAACGGAGGATCGCAGCACGCTCATGCGGAAGCACTGTCCCGACGTCTACGTCCTGCCGAATCGACCGTCCTTCACCGACGGGACGAGGACCGATAGCAACGAGTACGGGTGGTTTGTATGGGACTCGGCCCGGCTCGGGTCATCAGGGCGGCTCCAGGTCCTTCCGACGACGCCAGTCGAGGTGCGGTGTCCAAAAAAGCCGCAGTGCCCCGTTACGAGTTCACCTGCCCCTGGGGCCGTTGGCCCCGACTCCAAGGCGGACTGCCCGCTTTGTGGGAAGCGGGTCCGTATCACCAAGCGCGGCTTTCATGCCCGCCACGCAGGGAACGGGCGACTCTCTGGTAACGCTTTGCTGGTGAACGAAATGCGCTTCAGTATCACCTCTTAATAATGCATCTCATCAGTGGTGAGTTGTCTCGGAGCTCTCCTGGGAGGCACATGAAGCGGAGTGTCTCATAGAAGGGCACCAACCTGAACTGGCGCTTGGTATTCCCAAGTTTGATCCACATGTCGTCTGAGAATTCATCCTCGTTGCTTGCAACGAGATAGACAGCCTCGACGCCATTCTTGGCGGCTACTTCGAGGAACCCCCTTACTAAATTCAGGCCGACATGCTGTTCTCTCTGGTGCATCTCGACAAATACCTTGTCGAGGTAGGCAATGCGATCGGATTTATCATCCGGCAGGCTCCTGTCTCCCTCAGACTCGACGCTGTGTTTCAATGCTTCTGCGCTACCGATCGTTCCAAGTAGATGGGAACTGCCGACGCGCGGAATCGGTCGTAGTTCAACCTCCACCAGTCCGTCATACAAGTCACGCTGCTTCACAACCTCCGTGTTCATTCTGGCCTCCGGTCGCTACGATTGGTTAGTTTGAGTGGCTCCATATTTGATGGTGGCCACTCATGAGGCTACCCGCTCGTTCCCGGCTCTTGCGACCTTTGCCGGGAACCTGCCACCGTGTTGGCAGATGCCCTCCATCACCAAGCGATGGCCTTGGTTGGCCATCCGACTGCCAGTCCTTAAGACGGAAGCAGGAGAGAAAGTCGCCTTCACTGCTAATTGGGCGCCTTGCGTTGCTCCATGCTCGCTCAATATTAAGCCTACCGAGTCCCTTTTGTTCACACTTGGCGTGGCCACGATGTATGGAGGAAAGGCAATTGGGAAGCTTATGATAAAGCCTCAATTGCGCCTGTTCTTGCCTTGTGTTGCTCAAGAACGCGGGCAATCTCCTTCTTCACCAAGGCAGGCAACGCGAAGTTGCGCCAGAGTTCCTCGTTCTCGCGGAGCCAACGGATTACTTGGAGTTCGGTCATTGAGTCGGAGCTCATGTACTCCGAAACCGCAATGGTCGACGTGCGCGACAAGCCAATCCCGATCAACGAGATCTGGGTCTGCTGGCTGACTCCAAGTTCGAGGAACAGGTTGAACTGCGGGAGGAGTTCGACGAGGTCTTCGCGCTTAATTTCCCGCAGATGCTGGTGTAGCACATCGCAGTAGCAACTCAGGCCACGCGGAGCCTCGAACCTAGCAATCTGCTCAACCTCTTTCATTACATCGCGAATCTCGGTGGCGTCATCGTATGGCTTGTTTCTTTTTTTGAAGTAGTCGATGCGTTGCTCGATTAGTCGTGCGAGTGGATGGCCGCGCATCCATTGGGTGACAAGCAGCGCATGCATATACGCGCGGCTACCCTCAGGACCGAGCTCTGGGCATGCGCGCCTGCAAAGACGGCCGAATATACGGGTATACACCCTGGCGGCATCGTTGCTCGTTGGATCGGTGGGCAGCAGTTCTTCAACAGCACCTTCCCTGGAGCGGAAGCCCTTGAGGAGGTCATCGAGTGCGAACGGGCTAATGCCGGGGTTCCGTGGAATGATCCCCGGCTCGATGTCGAGACTATTGACCGCCGTTTCCACTACTTCCGCAAGTTGGCCCAGGCTGCTTGCTTGGTATCGCCCTGCCCACGGTGCTTTGAGGAGCCCTCCGTGCCGAACATGAATCCCTGCTAGATAGGAGAAAACATACTCGAGTTCAGGATGCTCCTTGGCCTTGTCGAGTGGTGTGCGTTCCTTGATGAAATCCAAGAGGTCTGAAGGAACCGCGAGCACGTCGTCGGTCGTACGTCGAATTGGCTGACGTGTTCGATCTCGCGGGGGGCCATTCTCACCCCATAGGTCCTTTCTATCGGGATCGATGCAGAAGATGTTGCCTTGAAACTCTTTGCCCCATCGCCCTGCGCGGCCCGCGAGATTCCAAAAATCCTCTGCAGAGAGGAGACTCTTGCGCCCTTTCCGCGGACCTCGCATGAAGATATTCCGGCAAGCCATGTTGACCCCCTCGATGAGGGTTGACGTGCACACGAGGAATCTAATCGTCCCTGCACTGAATAGACGCTCGATCTCCTCCCGGATCAACAAGGGCATATTGCCGTAGTGAAAGGCGACCCCACGCCGGAGGCAGGTCGCAAGAGCGAATTTCTTGTGGACGACGTGCTGAGCTAGCTCAATTAGAGCCTGCAATTCCTTCGCAGACTCTCCCTCCACATCGGCGCCAATGAGGTCGAATAGTTGCGCGGCAATTTTCTCAGCTTCAGCAGCACCGTTCACGTAGACAATGTTCCCATGCGAAGTTCCGCTAATCGCGTGAGCCACGAACGAGAGGCGCTTGCTGTCGTTGCCAGGTTTAGATTTAAGGGTGACCTCTCCGAGCGGGATGCCCTTGTTCGGCGCGCAGAGCAAGACGTCCCACACTTTTGGTTTCTGCGGACGCTGTGTAGCCCAGAAAAGATTCTGCGTGACAGTCACATCGTCGCTGGAAAACCATGCCGTCGCGATTCCCCGCCGCGCGTCGGCGAGCAATAGTTCTGGGTTGCTTGTCATCGGGCTGGCAAAAACCACGCGCAGTTCTGGGTTTTCTGTGCTCAGGCGCTCAATGACATCTTGGAGTAGGACGCCACGTTGGCGATCACCGACCTTGTGGGCTTCGTCGACAATAAGTGCCACTGCCGACAGGTCATTCTTTGCCGATAGCAGGATGTGAAGGCGCTCCTGCGTGAAGACGAACACCCTCTTCCGAACTGGTTCGGGGCCATCCTCAGTCTTCAGGATTGGCAGTGCAGAGATCGACACCTCGTCGAGGTCCTCCTTGCTGAAGAGTTCTCGAAGATCGCGTTCGACCTGACTGATAAGCGCTCGCGTTGGGACAAGGTAAACAACCGTCGCTATCTGCGATGCGCGCATGAGTTCGCAGATCCAGCGGGCCAAGATGAATGACTTGCCTGCTGATGTCGGTGCCGACACCGACATCCAGCCTTTGCTGCGAACCTCCTCCCATAGCTTTCGCTGGAAGCGGTTCACGCGGAGTGGTGTGTCGCCGTGCACGGTAACCGAGTGCTCGTATGCACGACGTGTATAGTCAAGACGCGCCACGCCAGGCAGGCGTGCAACGAACGAAGGCTTCAGGAACTCGCGTTGCTCCGCCAACTTGATGGCGGGATGATTCGCTAATGCATCAAGGACGAGAGCAGCGGAGTCGCGCTGTGCACCTGTTGCATTGATATCGGAAAGGCAGGTTTGGGCGATTCGCAGCGCGGTGGCTTGGCACTGTCCCATGTCGGACTGCGCTAGGACACTCGCTGCGAGCATCAGGTAGCTCCAGTCGTGTTCGAGATTCTGGTGCTCCTTGATGCGGATGAAGTTAGTGCCAAGCTCACCGCAGGCGGCATCAATCACGACTTGGTCCACTTGTCGGCGGAATCCGGGGATATTGAGGAGCCAGCCTCCGAGATCACGCAGCGCCATTAGGATTTCCCTTCGGCTTCGCTGCGCGCGGCTTGCGCGGCGTCACCTGTGACACGGGTGCGGTTGGTACACGGCGAGCTCGAGGGGCCTTCGCGGAGGCTGCCGCCACCGACGGCGCTGCTGGCGCAGGGGTAGCAACTGCGGTGGGCGTGCTCGCAGGGGCGGCAACTGCGATGGGCGGGTTCGCAGCCGCTTGCTTTCTCACACCAAGCTCATCGCGCAACAACTGTCTAAAGTCATCGGCTGAAGGTACCGGCACGAACAGGAAGTGCATCGCGAAGGCGTCCAACTTTTCCTCAGAGATGCGCTTCTTGACGTGTCCTTTCCAGGTTGGAAGCGTCGCCGCAATCTGCTGGGCCAGTGCGGCGACTTGCGTTGTTGATGCTCCTTTGGGGTACGCGTCGCAGTCGAAGCCGACTAGGCAGAGCCCTCGGAACTGAAGTGAGTTGAACTCCTCCGCGTCGGGATCGAGGAATTTCTTGAGTGCCGCCTCCAGCGCAGGGGAGTCGAGGTCCGCGTGACGCTGGAGAAGCTGGAGATCTCGCTGGCCGGCAGAGTGTTCAGCGAGCATCGGCCGGACGGACGCGAGGCACTCCCGAACGGCACTCGTGACGTCGCCATAAACTTTCGACTCGCCCCAGTAGAGGAGGAGCTTTCCAGTTGCGGCATCGACACCCGCATGCAGGCCATCCGCACCGTGGACGTGCATCCTAGTGTTGGTCTTAAGGCTCATCTTGCAAATGAGCTGTGGGAGTTGGAGGACTTTCTCTGCAAGGGCGAACAGCAGCAGCTCTCCTCCTTCGCCGCTCTGATCAAGGTCCGTGAATAGACTCTTGGCTTCTTCCGCAAGGCGCATGAGCTTCTGCGTCGAGCGGGTTCGCTCGAATTCCTCGGCGGCTTCGCGGATCCGGCTGCGGGGGATTGCGTAGTCAAGAACGTGTTCCGCGACGACTTTCACTAGGTCCTGGATCCGCGGTCGTCCGTTCCCATCGAGCTTCAGGCAGTGGCAATGAGCAGTGACCTGGGTGCCGTCGACGATTACGTGGCTTTCCACATCCTGAAGGAGCCCCGCGAGCGCAGTAGGCGTGCCTCGTGCAAGGCGCTTCAGTGCTTCCTCTAAGGGCTCTGGTGGTGGTGCGACCGTCGTAGTGGCCGACGCGTTATCGGGCGGCGTCACGGCAGGCCCTGTCGCATCAACGCTAGTGGTCATGCTTGGCCTCCCCCAATGTGGAGCGTGGCGAAGCCCGGCTCGTTGAACTTCTCGTGCAGTGCGAGCAGTTCCTCGGCACGACTAACTGGTTTCGGCCGCCCATGTGTCCGACAGCTGCGAACCTTCAGTGCTCTCGCTAGAAACGTCGAAGCTCCTGCGATGTTCATCGCTAGGCGCGCGAAAAGCAAAAAGGCCCTGCCGGGTTAGGGCAGGGCCTTCTTTTTTGCTCCCCGACGTGGACTCGAACCACGGACATGGTGATTAACAGTCACCCGCTCTACCAGCTGAGCTATCGGGGAATATGTCCCGTCGCGGCGGTGCGTTGCCGTGACGGATGCGACTTCTAAAGAACCGAGCCTGCCCTGTCAACTGTCCTGTTCGATCCGATCTCCCGGCTTACCCCGCAGCCCTGGTCCGCTCTCCAGGGACTGCGCGCCGTGGTGCCCGAGGCGCTTGCTCGCGTCCTGTCGGGCGACCCCGCCGAGCGCGTCCTCGACCGGACCCTGCGTGCCCACCGCGACCTGTCACGTGAGGGGCGCCAGGCGCTGAAGGAGGCCGTCTTCAACGTGGGCCTTTGGCGCCGTCGCCTGGGGTTCCTCCTGGACTCGCCGGATCCGTCGCCCTCCCAGCTCCTCTTCGCGCTCCTGCATGGGCTCGTGGGCGTTCCCGCTTCGGACGCCGCGTCGTGGGCGGGGCTTCCGGCACCCGTGCCACTGCGCTCCGGAACGCCCCCGTCGCTGGCGCTCAGGGCCTCGCTGCCGGACTGGCTCGCGGACCACTTCGCCCGTGAGTTGGGGCCGGAGGCGGAGGACTTCTGCGCCCACCTCAACGTCCCGGGCCCCATCACGCTCCGGGTGAATCCGGCCCGCATCTCCCGTGAGGCCCTGGCCGCGCGCCTGGCCTCCGAGGGCGTTGCGACCCGCCCTGGCTCCTGGAGCCCGCTGGCCCTTCATGTCGACGGGCCCCGGCCGAACCTCTACGCCCTGCCTTCCCTCCGTGAGGGCCTGTTCGAGGTCCAGGACGAGGGCAGCCAGCTCCTGGGACTCCTCGTGGAGGCCCAGCCCGGGGAGACCGTGCTCGACCTTTGCGCAGGGGCAGGGGGCAAGACGCTCCAACTGGGCGCGGCCATGAAGGACTCCGGCCGGCTGCTCGCCTACGACCCGGATGCGGAACGGTTGGACCGGCTCCAGCAGCGCGCCTCCCGGGCCGGGCTCACCCGCGTCCAGGTGCTCCGGACGCCTCCGTCTTCGGGTCTCAACGCGGACCGTGTCCTCGCGGACGCTCCCTGTTCCGAGCTGGGCTCGCTCCGCCGGGGCCCGGATCTCCGCTTCCGGCTCACCCCGGACTCGCTCTCTCGGTACACCGCCATCCAGCGCGACATCCTGGCCCGCGCCGCGGACGTGGTGCGCCCCGGTGGCCGGGTCGTCTACGCGACCTGCACCCTCAACCGGGCGGAGAACCAGGACGTGGTCGTGGACTTCCTCCGCTCCCGCCCTGACTTCCGGGCCGTCACTCCGGGCGCTGGCTGGCTTCCGGACGCGTGCCTCCAGGACGGGTTCCTCTTCGTCACCCCGCACCGGCACGGCACGGATGGGTTCTTCGCGGCGGTGCTCGAACGCAGCACGGTGGGGTAGGGCGGCCAGCGGGCGGACGAGCGCTCCACGGGGCCTCGTTCCTCCGTCCTGCGGTACTCAACGCTTCGGGCCCCAGGCCCCCTGAAACACCCTTTCCCCCTCGCACCGGGTGCTATGAAGCGCTGCGTGCGTTGGCTCAAGCCCCTTCCGCTCCGTCCCCGCGACACGGTGCAAGTCGTCGCCCCCGCGGGCCCCTTCGAACAGGCCCCCTTCGAGGCCGGCCTGCGCATCCTCTCCGAGCGCTACTCCCCGGTGGTCCGGCCCGATATCGGCGCCTCGCACCGCTACCTCGCCGGGGATGACGCCCGCCGCCAGGAGGAGCTGTCACACGCGTTCCTCGACCGCGCCTCCCGCGCCATCTTCTGCGCCCGGGGCGGCTATGGCAGCTCTCGCCTGTTGCCGGAGCTGCCCATCGACAAGGCCGGCCCCGTCGCTTTCACCGGCTTCTCCGACCTGACGTCCATCCACTGCGCGCTCCAGGCCCTGCACCGCGTCTCCATCCACGCGCCTGTCCTCACGCAGCTGGGCCGCCAGTCCACCCAGGTCCACGACTACTTCTTCCGCCTGCTCGAATCCGCGGAGGCCCCGCCGCCCCTCACCGGCAATGCCACCTACGTCCCCGGCACCGCCGAGGGCACCCTCGTGGGCGGCAACCTGTCTGTCTTCTCCCGGCTCCTGGGCACGCCGTACATGCCGCCGCTCGATGGCGCCGTGCTCCTCCTGGAGGACGTCACCGAGCGCCCCTATCGCATCGACCGCATGTGGACCCATCTGCGGCTCGCCGGTGTCTTCTCCCGTGTGCGCGGCATCGTCCTGGGTGACTTCACCGCCTGCGAGGAGAAGGACGCGAACTACTCCAGCGCGGACGTGCTCCGTGAGCTGGCGCGCGACGCGAAGCTGCCCTGCGCCGCGGGCTTCCCCATCGGCCATGGCGCCATCAACTACCCCGTGGCCCTGGGCACGCACGTGCGCCTGGACGCGGACGCCGCTCGCCTCACGTTCCTCGAAGGCGCGGTGAGCCCCGGATGAGCCAGCATCCCATCGCCAACCTCCAGGCCGTGCTCGATGACGGCGTGGAGCTGGGCATCTTCCCCTCCGCCCAGGCCGTGGTGCTCCACAAGGGCGTGCAGGTCTTCGGTGGCGTCGCTGGCAACGTGAAGGGCGATACGCGCTTCGACCTCGCGTCCCTCACCAAGGCCATGTCCACCACCGCGCTCTTCCTGCGCCTGTGGACTGACGGCAAGGTGGGCCCGGACACGCTCGTGTCCCGCTACTTCCCCGGCTCACCCGCGGGCGACGCGGGCGTCACCGTCGCGGATCTGCTCTACCACCGCTCGGGTCTGCCCGCCTTCGTCCCGTTCTTCGCGGACGCCCTCAAGGCCCACCCGGAGCTGCTCGACGCCGGCTGCCCTGCCTCCGTCCGCGCGCAGGTCCACGCGGACGTCCTCCACGCCGCCGCCGCCACGCCGCTCGACTCGCCCGTGCGCACGAAGTCCGTGTACAGCGACGTGGGCTTCCTCCTCCTGGGCGACATCCTCGCCCGCGCCGGTGGCGCCCCGCTGGACGTGCTCTTCCATCGTCACGTCGCGGAGCCGCTGGACCTGAAGGCCCGCTTCCACCGCCTCTCCGACTTCCCCACCGACGGCGCCACCGCGCCCACCGGCGCCATGCGCCCGCGCGAGCCCGCTCCTGGCCAGGAGTCGCTGTGGAAGGACGTGCCGTCGCAGCCGTCCCTCCCCGCGGAGGTGGATGACGACAACGCCTGGGTGCTGGACGGCGTCGCGGGACACGCAGGCCTCTTCGGCACCGCAGTGGACGTGGCCCGCTTCGGACAGGCCGTGTTGGAGGGCGCCGCGGGCACGCACGCCGCGATTGCTCCGGGGCCCTTGTGGCACCGCGCGCTCTCCACCGACCCGCTGGTTGCGGGCAGCACGCGCTCCATGGGCTTCGACTCTCCGTCGAAGGGCCATTCCAGCGCGGGCCGATTCATTGGCGACACGCCTCCGGGCGCGGTGGGCCACCTTGGCTTCACCGGCACCAGCCTCTGGGTGGACCTGAGGCGGTCGCTCGTCGTCGCGCTCATCACCAACCGCGTGGCCCAGGGCCGTCAGGACCTGCGCATCCGCGACTTCCGCCCCGCCTTCCACGAGCTCGTCGTGGAGGCGCTCGACCTTCACGTCCTCCCCTGAGGAAACCGCAGCATGGCTGACGACAACGGCAACGTCCTCGACACACTCGACCCGCGGTCCGTGCGCCGCATCCACCTGGTGGGCGTGGCCGGCACGGGCATGGGCTCCTTCGCCGGCATGCTCAAGGCCGCCGGCTACGACGTCACCGGCAGCGACGAGAACGTCTACCCGCCCATGAGCGACATGCTCCGCACGTGGGGCATCCCCGCCAGCAGCCCGTACTCGCCCGCCAACCTGGACGCGGCGAAGCCAGACCTGGTCATCATCGGCAATGTCATCCGCCGGGTGAATCCGGAGGCCACCGCCGTGCGCGAGCGGGGCCTCAAGCAGATGTCCTTCCCCGCGGCGCTGGGCTCGCTCTTCCTGGACCGCTCGCACTCCGTCGTCGTCGCCGGCACGCATGGCAAGACGACGACGTCCTCGCTCATGGCCCACGTGCTGGTGGCCGCGGGCAAGGACCCCAGCTTCCTCGTGGGTGGCGTCACCCAGAACTACGCGGGCAACTACCGCGTGGGGAAGGGCCCGCACTTCGTCGTCGAAGGCGACGAGTACGACACCGCCTACTGGGACAAGGGCTCCAAGTTCCTCCACTACCGCCCGCGCACCGCCATCGTCACCAGCGTGGAGTTCGACCACGCGGATATCTTCCGCGACCTGCCCCACTACGAGGCCACGTTCGAGAAGTTCGTGCGCCTGGTGCCGAAGGACGGCCAGTTGGTCGTCTGCGCCGCGTACCCGAACGCCGTGCGCATCGCTCGTGAAGGCACCGCGCCCGTCAGCACCTACGTGGCCAAGGAGGGCGCGGACGCGGACTACACGCCGAAGAACCTCTCCTTCGGTCCGGAGGGCGCCCGCTTCAACGTCATGGAGAAGGGGCAGGACCTGGGCACCGTGACGCTGCCGATGTCCGGCGCGCACAACGTGGAGAACGCGCTCGCGGTCATCGCCGCCGCGCGTGGCCTGGGCCTCACCTTCGCCGAAATCCAGCAGGGCCTGTCCACCTTCCAGGGCGTGAAGCGCCGGCAGGAGGTGCGCGCGGAAATTGATGGC
This sequence comes from Corallococcus sp. AB032C, assembly GCF_003668935.1. Classification (NCBI taxonomy): domain Bacteria; kingdom Pseudomonadati; phylum Myxococcota; class Myxococcia; order Myxococcales; family Myxococcaceae; genus Corallococcus; species Corallococcus sp. AB032C. The sequence continues at coordinate 10,832 of NZ_RAWP01000128.1, forward strand.
GTGCTCGTGGTGGACGACTTCGCGCACCACCCCACCGCCGTGCGCGAGACCATCGCCGCCATCCGCCACCGCTACCCGGACCGGCGTCTGTGGGCCATCTTCGAGCCGCGCTCCAACACCAGCCGCCGCAACATCCACCAGGAGGACTACGCGCACGCCTTCCCCGGCGCCACGCGCGCCAGCCTCAAGGTGCCCGAGCGCCACGACAAGGTGCCCGAGGGCGAGGAGCTCAACGTCCCCAAGCTCATCGAAGCGCTCAAGGGACAGGGCATCGCCGCGGACGGTGCCACTGACGTGCAGACGCTGGTGGACCGCGTCGCTTCCGAGGCGAAGTCCGGTGACGTGCTGCTCGTCATGAGCAACGGCGCCTTCGGGGGCTTCATCGACAAGTTGCTCACCGCCCTGAAGTCCCGGGCGGGGAAGGGGACCTGAGCCATGCGCCGTCCATTCCTCCTCTCGCTGGGTGCCCTGGCGTTCGCCCTGGGCTGTTCCGCGGCGCCCACGCCGCTTCCCGCCCTCACGGACCGCACCGGTGACGGAACGCGCTCCAGCAGCTCCGCCCTGGAGTCGTCGAACAAGGCGGGCCAGCCGCTCGTCTTCCAGGTGAAGCGCTACCCGGACAACAGCCCGTACGACTTGAAGAGCGACCGCGGTCAGGTCGTCCTCCTGGACGTGTGGGCCACGTGGTGCGAGCCCTGCAAGGACGCGCTGCCCATGTACGCGCAGCTCCAGAAGGAATACGGCTCGCGTGGCTTCAAGGCCTACGCCCTCAACGTGGACGAGGACGTGCGCGCCATTCCTCCCTTCCTGGAGGAGGCGAAGGTGGAGCTGCCCATCCTCCTGGACGCCAACGCGCTGGTGTCCGAGCGCCTGCTGAAGGTGCGGCTGATGCCCACCACCTTCCTCATTGATCGCAAGGGCGTCGTCCGCCACGTGCACGAGGGCTTCGCCGAGGAGTTCCTCCAGAAGTTCCAGACGGAAATCGAGCAGCTGCTCGCCGAGCCCGCCTCCTAGCGCGCACCCGAGGGAAACGCATCCATGGCCCACGAACCGGAAACGCCCGCCGCGCTGCGCCGCACCGCGGAGGAGGGCGCCCGCATGGCCGGCCGCATCCTCCGCGAGCGCTTCCCGCAGCACCGCACCATCGAGTTCAAGGGCGGCATCGACCTCGTGACGGACGCGGATCGCGCCTCCGAGGCCGCGCTGCTGGACTTCCTGCGGCAGCGTTACCCACGCCACGCCATCCTCGCGGAGGAGAGCGGCGCCACGCAGGGCAGCGACACGTTCCGCTGGGTGGTGGATCCGCTGGACGGCACCACCAACTACTCGCACCAGGTGCCGCACTTCTGCGTGAGCGTGGCGGTGGAGGGCCCGGAAGGCACCGTGGCGGGCGCCGTCTACGACCCCATGCGCGACGAGCTCTTCTCCGCCGCGAAGGGGGAGGGCGCCACGCTCAACGGCCTGCCCCTGAAGGCCAGCCCCACGGCCACGCTGGAGCGGGCGCTCCTGTGCACGGGCTTCCCCTACGACGTGCGCGAGCGCCCGGACCTGCCCGTGGGCCTCTTCAGCCAGCTCATCCTCCTGGCGCAGGGCATGCGCCGCACCGGCAGCGCCGCGCTGGACCTGGCGTACGTCGCTGCCGGCCGCTTCGACGGCTACTTCGAATTCGGCCTCAAGCCCTGGGACATCGCCGCGGGCGGCCTGCTGGTGGCGGAGGCCGGCGGCGTCATCGTGCACATCGACGGGCGGCCCTTCGACGTGCTCAAGGGCGACGTGCTGGCGAGCGGCGCGAACCTGGCGCCCCAGCTCATGACCCAGGCGAAGCGCTTCCTGGATGAAATCGGCTGGACGTCGCGAGACTAGAAGAAGCTCTCCGGCACGAAGACGATGTCGCCGGCCTGGAGCAGGAAGTTGCGCTCGCGGCCCACGCCAATGTCCTCCACGGGCACGCGAATCTTGCGCTCCTGCCCGGCCACCACGCGCGTGACGAGCGTGTTGTTCTTCGCCGCCAGCTTGGTGAAGCCACCGGCCAGCGTAATCGCCTGGATGATGGACACCTCGCCGGTGACGGGGAAGGTGCCGGGCTTCTGCACTTCGCCGAAGACGAAGATCTTCTGCGAGTTGTACTCCCGCACCAGCACGGACACCTGCGGGCGGCGCAGGTAGCGCGCCAGACAGTCGCGCAGCGCGTCCGCCGCGGCGCTGGCGGTGAGGCCGGACAGCGACACCTTGCCGCACAGCGGGTAGTCGATGGTGCCTTCCGGCGACACGCGCCAGGTGCCGGAGTGCTCGGGCTCCTGGAAGACGCGTATCTCCACCACGTCCCCCGGGCCCAGGTTGCCACCGGACGTCGCCGCGGCCTCCGTGGCCGATGCGGGCGTGGGCGGAGGGGGCGGCGGGCGCGTGTCCGCGTGACACGCCGACAGCACCGCGAGGAGGACCGGCAGGATGAAGCGGGGCCGCGAGGAACGCATGGGCGCGGAAGGCCTCAGTAGGAGACGGACACCCGCGCGTAGCCTTCGTGGCGGGTGTAGTTGAGGCCAGCGGCGCCCTGCGACGACGAGCGGGTGCCCAGCATGTAGCCCACCGCGCCCACCAGCCACGGGCGGATTTGATACTCGGGTCCCAGGTCCAGCGTCACCAGCGTGTCGCCGCGGCCGCCCGCGAAGGAGAGGAAGTCCAGCGCGCCCGTGGCGTGCAGCGCGAGCTTGCTGCCCATCACGGTGCGTCCTTCCGCGTAGACGCGGTCGTCGCGGAAGGTGCCGTAGGCGGCCACCGGTTGGAAGGCGCGCAGGTAGCCGCCCTTCACGGTGAGCGACGGGCCCACGAGGTACGTGCTCTCCACCTGGCCCACCACGGTGCCACCGCCGCCCGAGCCCAGGTTCTGGCTCCAGCCGGCCTTCGCCGTCAGGGTGATCCGCGGGGATATCAGGCCGGAGACGCCCGCCATGGCGTGCAGGAGCGCCGCGCTGGGCGTGGTCGTGTCGTTGAAGTAGCCCCGGTACTGCAGGCCCGTGTCCACCACCACCGCCGTCTTGGGCAGGAAGCGCCAGCGGCCCTCCGCGCCCAGCCGCAGGTTGCCGTAGTTGAACTGGCTGGCGGCGAGCGGATCACACGCGGCGTCGGTGCAACCGATGGGCGTCATGCCGCCCAGGGGCTCGAAGAACTCCATCGCGTACGCCAGCGACGGGGTGACTTCCAGCGCGCCGCCGCCGGGCTTCCACTGCGCCTTCACGCGCGCCTCGTTGAAGAGGCTGAGGATGCCCGCGCCCAGCGCCGCCGTGCGCGTGCGGTCCGAGCGCGTCAGCTCGTCGCCGACCTCCACGGACAGCTCGCTCTCCTGGTTGAACCGCAGCGCCAGGTCCGCCGCGCCCTCCAGGTGAGACGCCGCGCCGGAGCCCGCCGTGAGCAGGCCCGTGTAGGCCACGTAGTCCAGGTTGCCGCGCAGCGCGACGGCCAGCTTGGGGGACGGCACGTCCAGCATCAGCCCGGGGCGCACGTGCAGCGCCAGCTCTCCGGACAGGTCCGGGGACAGGGGGCCGGTGCCTGCTTCGCGGAAGTAGCCCACGCCGCTGTCCAGCCGCGTCTCCAGCTCCAGCGTCGGGTGCAGCCGCCCGTTGCCCACCTTGAGGCCATTGCCACCCGGAGGCCGCCCGCCCACGAAGGCCTGTGCCGACGCCGTCAGCGGCAGGAGCGCCGCGAGCGCCAGGGCCCCAAGGGCCAGACGGAATGTCCCAGGCTGCTTCATGGTGTCAGAGATGCTCCACGCGGTGAGACGGCGGGCATAGCACGCGGGTTCCCGCACCGGAACAAACGGTCCAGGGCCGGGACCGCGGCAGGTGGGAGGCGGCCAGCCACTCAGTCCACGGGGCTCGCGGGCGGAGGCCGGACAACCAGGTCCGGCGGCGGCGGGGGACGCGTAGGGTCACCACCGGGCAGGTTGTCGGGCTCCTCCACCTCCACGAAGAGGTTCTCGTCGGTGCGGAAGGCGAGCTGGCCGATGCACTCCTCGGCCTCCGAGCGAAGCTGGCCCACCTTCTGCTGGGCGATCATCACCTTGGTGAACTCGTGCTCGCCGGGCGCCGCCTCGCTCTTGCTGACGGCCTCCTGGAGGGCCACGTCCGCCTGCTCGGAGATGCGCAGCAGGCCCTTGATCTGCGTCAGCTTCTCGTTGGCGCAGTTGAGCTTCACCACGTCCTTGGTGCGCCGCGCCTCCTCGACCTTCTCGAACACCTGGCGGAGCGATTCCCGCATGCCGCCCAGGGCCTGCGTGCTGCGCTCCAGCTTCTGGCTGTCCGGCACGTCACCGGCCTTGTCCAGCGCGGGCGGAGCGGGGCGCGGAGGCGACGCGGGCGACTGCGCCAGCGCCATCCCGGAGGTGACGAGTCCTCCCACGACGGCGAGCATTCCCAGGGTGCGCATGCGCCTCACGAGTCCTTCCGGCCCTTCCCAAGCTGCGAGAGTCGAGCCTAGGAGTGAGGGGGAGGGGTGTCAACGCAATGCCCCATCGCCCCAGAGTCCGGTTTTCCAGCTCCGGGAGTCAGTCCTGGGGAGCCAGGCGGGCGTTGGCCTCGCGCAGGCGGGCGGACAGGCTGCGCGCGATGTTCACGACGATGAAGGTGAAGCCGTCCGCGTGCGCCAGCCGGAAGGTCCGTAAGTCCTGCGCGGTGAGCTGGAGCAGCTCCACTTCGCCCAGGGCGCGCACGGTGGCGGAGCGGTGGTCCTTGTCGATGAGGCCCATCTCCCCGAAGAACTCCGGCGGGCCCAGGACGGTGAGGGGCTTCACCTCGTTGCTCGTACCCCGGAGCACCACCTCGACCTGGCCGCGCACGATGACGAAGAGGCTGTCACCCAGGTCGCCCTCTTCGAACACCACCTCGCCGTGCGCGTAGCAGTACAGCCGTGCCAGCTCCGCCAGCCGCGCGAGCTCGGCGGGGGCCAGCATCTCGAAGAGAGGGGATGTGGCGATGACTGCCAGCTTCTCCATGTGCTCCCCGCGGGTCCGGTGACCCCGGAAGGTCCGGACGGTCGAGCCTATTCCCCTGGCGAGAAGATGAACGGGTAGCTGACGGGGACGTCGTCACTCGGTTTGAAAGGGAACGTCCAGGCGCGCATGGTGGTCTTGATGCAGTTGATGACCTCGTCGGAGCGCAGGGTGGACTCCTCCACCTCCACGTTGCTGGCGCGGCCGCTGGGCGTCAGGTCGAAGCGGACCATCACCCGGCCCTTGAGGGAGGGGTCGCGCTTGAGCCCGTTCTCGTAGCAGCGCTGGATGGAGGCCTTCCGGCTCTGGATGAAGCGGGCCAGGTCCTTGGGCTTGACCTCGGAGCTGTCCACTTCCGGAACCGAGTCCACGACCTGGGGCACCTTGACGACCTGCTTCTGGCCGGTGTTCACGGTGCCCGCGCCGGACGTCTGCGTGGCGCCGATGCCCGCCATCTTGCCGCCGGTGTCTCCCTGCGGATTGGCGATGCCGTTGCCTCCGCCAGAGCCCGCCGTGAGCGCGCCACCCGCCGTCGCGCCCGCGAGCGCCTCCGCCACGTTGGCGCCGCTGCCGGAGCTCCCGAGCACGTCCGCGATGGCGTCTCCGCCGCCGGGGCCCGTGCCGCCCAGCAACTTGAGGAGGCCGGTGCCCGCGACCCTCGCCTCGACCTGCTGCCGGCGCTCCGCGCTGTTGGCGGGTGCGGACGGCGAAGCGGGGGTGGGCGTCTTCTTCGGAGCGGTCTTCTCCTCTTCCGGTTTCTTCTCCCCGGTCGCGGCCGTCTCCTTGGGCTCCTCCTTCTTGGCGGGCTGGGGCGGGATGATGGCGCGCACGAAGCGGTCTTCCAACTGGTCCAGCTCCACCTCCGCCTCCACCGGCGCGGGCTGGGCGATGATGAGCGCGACGCTCAGCACGTAGAGCACCAGCATCGTCAGCAGGATGCCGAAGAAGACGCGGTCCACCGTGCGCCACGTGCTGGCCTTCAGCTCCGGGGGAAGGGAAGGCTTGGAGCCCGGTGCGGGCGCGGGGATGAAGTGGAAGAAGAGCGTGGCGTCCGGCAGGTCCACCTTGCCGCGGGCGCTCTCCTGCAGCGGCAGGTCGAAGGTGTCGTCCGCGCGGCGGGTGGCGAGCCCCTGCTCCCGGAGCGCGTCGAAGTCCACATCCGACGAGCCCAGGTTGATGCGGCCCTGCATGTGCTCGTCGATGATGAGGTGGAACTGCTGGCCGCGGTTCTCCAGCACCTTGAAGCGCGGCGGGCGCGCCTCGGACGGGGGCATGACGATGGTGTTGCGGGCGTCATCGCCAATGGTGACGGAGTCGTGGAGCAGGTGGTGCTCTTCGACGATGCGCCCGTCCTGGATGACGCCGACGCGCAGCAACTTGGGGCGGGTTTGAAGGGCCATGGATCTAGAACGGGTCCTGCTGCACGCTCTGGACCACCTTGGGCACGAAGCTCTCCGTGCGGTTCAGGTCGTCGAAGCTCGGCTTGGAGCGGTCGAGGAAATAGAAGGCTTCCGGCTTCTGGATGCGCCCCTCGACCTTGATGGCCTCCAGGCGGATGGCCTTGGCCGGCTTCTTCGCCGCCGGAGCCTGGGGCGCTGGCGTCGCACCGTTCGCCGCCTTCTTCGTGGACGCGGAGTCCTCCGCCCAGGACGGACCGGAGACGGCGACGAGCAGCAAGAGGAGGGCGGGGCGCATGGCGGAAGGTCGGGCTACTGGACGTCCTTGGACACCTTACCCGAGGCGCCCGGCCGCGTGGCAGGGGGCCCGGGGGGCGAGGCAGGGGTCGGGTTTGCCTCGGGGGCCTTGGCGGCTTCGGCGGCCTTCTTCAGGCCTTCCTTGCGCTCGCGCTCGCGGCGGCGGGTCTCCCGGTCGATGCCCTTCTGCGCGTCCTTGAGGTACTGCGCGGTGCGCTCGTCGGTGCCGCCCTTGGACTTGTACTGCTCCAGGAAGGACGCGGCCTTCTGGAGTCGCTCCAGGGCGTCCATTCCGGCGGGCTCCAGGTCCAGGTGGAGCAGGGCCAGGTTGAAGTACACGTCCTTCGTGTCGGGCTGGAGCTGGAGCACGCGCTCGTACTCCGCCAGGGCGCGGGGGAAGTCCCCTTCGCCGCGGTACGCGTTGCCCAGGTTGAGGTGGGCGGCGGCGAAGTCCGGCGCGGCCTTCACGGCGGCTTCCAACTCCACGCGGGCGCCGGCGTAGTCCTCGCCCTGGTTGAGCAGGGTGCCCAGGTTGTTGCGCGCCTCGGCGAAGTCCGGCCGGAGCGCGATGGCCTGGCGGAAGCGCTCCAGCGCCAGGGGGCGCTCCTTGAGGCCCAGGTGCACCAGGCCCAGGGCGTTGAGGGTGGCCGCGTCCTGCGCGTCGATGGCGAGCGCGTTGCCCAGCACCATGGAGGCCAGCTCGTACTTGCCCTCGCGGGCATACACCTGCGCGAGCACCTGCATGGCGGGCACGTGCTGCTCGCTGACCTGGAGCGCGCGGCGGGCCTCGGCGACAGCGGCGGGGTGCTTCTTCTGCAGCAGGAGGTTCAGCGCCAGCGCCGTGCGCCGCGCCACTGAGTCCTGCTTCGTCAGCGCCTCGCGCAGCTCCGCCTCCAGCGACGCCGCGCGGCCCGTGCGCGCCGCCAGCCGCACCAGGCAGTCCCACGCGGCCTCCTGGTCCGCGTCCAGCACCAGCGCCTGACGGTAGGAACGCTCCGCGTCCGGGAAGCGGCCCTGGCGCTCCTGCACGATGCCCAGGTTCGTCCACGCGGGGCTCAGCTTGGGGGACTTCTCCAGCAGGGCCTTGAGCGCGGCCTCCGCGATGGTCAGCTCGCCGCGCCGGGCGACCTCCACCGCGCTGGTGAAGTCCCGCTCCGGTCCGGCGAGCGACTTCGCGACCGGCGCCGGCTCCTTCGCCTGGGGCTTCGCGTCGCCGGCCTTCACGTCACCGGGCTTCGGTGACGTGCTGATGGCCGTGACGGGCCCGCCTTCCGGCCCGGTGAGCTTCGAGTCCTTGCGCGTCTCCGGCCCGGAGGCGCAGGCGGACAGCCAGAGCACGAGCCCGGTGAGCGCGAACTTGCGGCCCGCGTTCATGGCGTGCCCCCTTCCGTGAGCCGGGTCGCCTTGTCCGGGTCGGCGCGAGCGGGCGTGGGCGGCGCGGCGAGGCTGCCCAGCAGGCCATCCGGATACACGGTCTCCGACGCGAGCGCGCCCCGGGCCTCCTTGAGGACGGGGTACTCCTTGGGGCGGAAGCGGTTGAGGGACTCCAGCGTGCGGCGCGTCCACTCGTTGGAGACGCGGTTGTTGCGCGCCTCCTTGAGCGTGGCGGCGTAGCTCTCCACGGCGCGGTCCTCCAGGGCGACGGTCCGCTGCGTGAGCATGTCCCCGTAGGTGATGACCGCGTCTTCCCCCAGGCGCTTCACCTCCGGAGGTACCGGCGCGTCCAGCAGCGTGACGGCGAAGCGCTCCAGGGCGTAGCCGCGCCGGTAGAACGACGCCAGCGACCACTCCAGCTGCTTGTACGGCAGCACCTTGGCGTACGCGGCGTCCACCGCCTTCACGGCTTCGGCCTTCTTCGTGAAGCTCTTCTCCAGTGCCTTGCCGGAGCCGCTGATCTTCAGCGCGTCGAAGCGCTGGAACTCCAGCTCGGCCAACTGGAAGCGGCTGTAGGCGGCGGCTTCCGCTGCGCGCAGCTGCGTGTCCGGCTTCAGCTTGCGGCGGTCGAAGTCATCCGCGGCGGCGGCGTACGCGCGCTCGGCCTCCTTCGCGTTGCCACGCTTCTTCCAGGCGTCCCCCAGGCGGCGCTTGGCGTCCACCACCAGCTCCACCTGATCCGCCTTGCTGGCGAACTTGCGGACGAAGGCCTCCAGCGCATTGATTTCGCCTCGGGTGTCGCCCTGCTTCTCCAGGATGCGTGCCGCGCGGTACTGGTTCTCCGGTGCGTTCTTCCCGTGGGGATACAGCTCCACGCACCGCTGGAAGGCGGCGGCGGCCTCCGCGTAGCGCTGCTGTCCTTCGAGCAGCGACGCCGCGTTGTAGAGCGCGGCCTCACGCTCCTCGGCCTTCGGGTAGTCCTTCACCAGCTTCTGGTAGCTGGTGACGGCCTTGTCGAAGTCGTAGGACTTCTGCGCGTTCAGGGCCACGCGGAACAGCGCGGTGTGCGCCCACGGCGACTTCGGGTAGTCGCGGTAGATGCGCTCGTAGAGCTTCATCGCGGAGTCGAAGCGGCGCAGTTCCTCGTAGGCCACCGCCGCGTTGTTGAGCGCCTTGTCCGCGAACTCGTGGCGGGGGGCCTCCTCCACCAGCTGGAGGTACTTCTTCGCCGCCTCGTCGTAGCGCTTCTGCGTGGCCAGTTGGTCCGCCAGGTTGAAGCGGCCGGCGAGCTTGAACTTCATCAGCTCGCGGTACTGCTCACTGGACGGGTCCACCACCTGCGCGTTGCTGGCGAGCCGCGCGCTGACCTCCTCCACGCTCTTCCAGTCCTGGTCGATGAGGAAGGACTCGATGATGAGGTTGGTGGAGTAGCCGGCCACCGGGTTGCGCGGGTACGCCTGCACCACGCGCTCGAAGCGGGGGCGGGCCTGGGTGAAGTCGTCGTGCGTGTAGAAGAGCTCCGCGGCCTGGTAGGCGACGCCCGGCGCGGCCTCCTCCTTGGGCAGGAGCGCCACGTACGCGTCGGACGCCTTCACGAGCGCGGCCTCCGTCTCCGCCAGGGCCACGGGCGCGTGCGCGCTGTCCTTGGGGCGCTCGCTGGCGCGCAGCGGCTTGCGCTCCGGCACGCGGCCCGCCTTCACGTCCTCGTCCAGCTGCGCCTTCCAGGCGAGCACCGCGTTGTGCGCGGACACGTCCCGGTAGGTGTTGTCCTGGTTGGAGTCGCGCACGGCCGCGTACTCCTTCGCCGCCGCGCCGTACGCGTCCGAGTTGAAGAGGGACTCGGCGTGGAAGAAGCGCATCGCGTACGCGGTCTTGCTTCGCGGGAAGCGCTCCAGGTACGTGCCGTACGCGCGCGCGGCGGAGGCGTAGGTGCTCTTGGCCTCCGCGGCCTTGCCCTCCTTCTGGAAGGCCTGCGCCTGCTGGTGCTGGTACGCGGCGGCGGAGTAGAGGCTCTGCTCGGCGAGCGTCTGCGCGTGCGACAGCGCGTTCGGGTCGTCCTTGTTCTTCTCGTACCAGGCGCCGCCGGGCAGGTAGCTGTTGGCCAGCTTCTCCGACTCGCGCGCGTACAGGTCCATGCGCCTGTCGCGCTCGTAGGCCTGGACGATGCGCTGCTGCAGGCGCGGCGCGTCCGCGGTGAGCGGGTCGGTGGCCAGCACCTGCTGATACGCGGCGATGGCGTCCTCGTTGCGGAGCTGATCGAAGTAGACGTTGCCCAGCCGGCGGTACACCTCCGGCTCGTAGGGACGGCCGCCGCGCTTCGCGAAGAGGTCGCGGGCCTTGGCCACGCCGCCCCACGTCTCATCCGCCAACGACAGCGCGATGTACTGGATCGCCTCCGAGCGCAGGTCGCCTTCGTCCGCCTTGCTGCCGGACTGCTGGTGGGATTGGTAGTGGTCCAGGAGCAGCAGGAAGCTGTCCACGGACTCCTCGAACCAGTCCATGCGGTAGTACGTCCAGGCCAGCTTGTAGCGGGCCTTGTCGTAGAACCGGTGCTCCGTGTCGCGCGTGGCGGCGGTGTACGCCTCCGCGGCCTTGCGCAGCGCCTCCGGGTCGGTCTCCTCCTCGAACCAGTACTCGCCGATGCGCGTCCACGCGTCGGTGGCGAAGCGGCTCTTCGGATAGCGCGTGGTGAGCTGCTGGTAGGTGGCGAGGCTCTCCTCGTCCTTGTGCTGCTCGTTGAGGCAGTACGCCAGCAGGTACAGGGAGCCGTCGTTGAGCTTGTAATCCGGGAAGCGCGCGAGCAGCGAGCGGTACAGGCCGATGGAGGGCGTGAAGTCCACGTCCGGCTCCGGCGGCAGGTCCGCCATCGCCTCGTCGGACATCGTGCGCACGCGCTCCGCGTAGTCCTTGCGCGCCAGCTGGTGCTCGTCCGCGGAGCGCTCGTAGTACAGCTCCGCCAGCCGGAACATCACGTCCGGCGTGGCGCGAGGCTCGTCCGGGTAGCGACGCAGGAAGTCCTCGAAGCGGCCGATGGCGTCCAGCCGCTGCGTGCGCTCCTGTGACTCCAGCGCGGTGAGCGTCTTCTCGTAGGCGTTGTTGAGCGCCGAGCGCTTCTGCTGGTAGCGCCGCTCGATGAGCTGCTTCACCTCGCGGTGGAAGTCGCGCGACTCCGCCTCGTACGCCTCCAGCGCGCGGCTCACGTCGCGCAGCAGCTTCTCCTGTTCGGGCGTGTGACCCAGGCCGTCCAGGTAACGGGAGGTGTTGGGCGCGGGCGGTGCCGGAGCCGCTGGCTGGGCCTTCGCGGGAGTCGCGGGCGTGGAAGCCTTCTTCGAGGCCTGGCTGGGCGTCTTGGCCTTCGCGGCGTGAGCGGCCAGCGGCGTGAGGGCCAGGAGGAGGGCGAGGACAGGGCGGCGCATGGCCTTCAGTCCCCCCCTTCCGAAGACAGGACGTCCTTGAACTCCAGGTCGAGCGCGCGCAGTGCGTCCGACTTCTCCTTGGCGACCTTCTGGATGTTCGTGGCGTTGTCCTGAGTGCGGCTGAAGGCCACGTCCACCGTGCCGGTGTCGGCCTTGAGCACCAGGTCGTAGAACTGCTGTCGCACGCGGCGGAAGCTCTCGTAGGCGATGCGGCCCACCAGGTTGCGAGCGTCACCGGACGCGGCGGACACCTCCTGCTCGTAGCCCTGGAGCAGCGCCTGCTCCACGCGCACCTTGTCGCGGATGGACTTCACGCGAAGCTCCAACCGCGAGCGCAGCGCCACCCGCGCCACCGCCACGCGGCCGCGCAACGAGTCGATGCGCGAGCGCACCGCGTGCATGCGCAACAGCACGCGCGTGTCCTCACCGGACAGCCGGCCTTCACCGGCGCGCAGGACGCCGTGCTCCTGTTGAAGCGCGGCGGAGTAGCGGGCGCGGATGGCGGCCTCGCCCTCCAGCGACGTGTCCGTGGACTGGCGCTCACTGGCGAGCCGGGCGCGGGTGCGGTCCAGCTCCGCCTGAAGGTCCTTCAGCGTGGCGATCTCCGCCTGGAGCTGTACCAGGAACTCGCGCTCCTCCGCGGGGTCCGCTTGCCGCTCGTCGCGCGTGTCCTCCACCCACTTGCGGATGGCGGCGGCGTTGGCGTGGAGGCTCTGGAGCTCGTAGCCCACGCGGAAGGCCTCGCGGTCCACCGCGTCCACCTTCGCCTGCATGCGGTGGCGGCGCTCCTCCAGCTCCTTGTTGGTGGTGGGCAGCGCCGCGAAGCGCAGCCTCTGGGCCTCGCGCGTGCCCTGGGCGACGAGCAGCTTCTCGCGCTCGGCGGGCGTCAGCTTCTCCTCCACCAGCTCGGCCTCCGCCTGCACCAGGGACTGCTCCACGGCGGTGAGCGCGGTGTCCACGGCCTCCGTGCGGACGTAGCCCTCTTGAAGCTCCGGGAACGCCTCCAGCCCGCGCGCGTCCAGCGCTTCCAGGATGCGCTCCGCGATGGCCTTCGCCTCGCCCGCGCCCTGACGGCCGCTGTCCAGGTCGCCCACCATCCGCACCGCGTCCGCGACCTCCTTCTGCGTGGACGCGTACTTCAGCGCCAGCGGGGGCAGCAGGGTGCTCACGTCCAGCGAGCGCTCGTTGCGCGCGAGCAGGTTGTCGAAGTACGCGACCGGGTCCTGGTTCACGCGCAGGAGCGCGTCCACCTTGTCGCGCGCGGGCGTGAACATGCGCGCCACGCCGTCATACGTCTCCAGCGCCTCGTCGTACTGGCGCAGCTTCTGGAGCAGGTGCCCCTGGAGGATGCGCGCCTCGGGAGCGAGCTGCGAGTCCGGCGCGACGAGCAGCAGGATGTCCGTGGCGTTCTTCGCCTGCGTGAAGTCCTGCTTGCGCACGTACGTCCACGCGACCTCCAGCAGCGACTCCGGGAAGCGCTCGCTCTCGCGCGGAATCTGGCCGTAGCTGTCCAACGCTTCGTCGAAACGGCCCGTCTCGTACATCAGCCGGCCCAACGACAGGAACGCGAGCTCGCGGAAGCGCTGGGCCTCCGCCTCCGCGAGGCCGGTGGACACCACGGTGTCCGGTCCGGTGCCCACGATGCGCTGGAACTGCGCGATGGCGGCCGGGTAGTCCCCGCTCTGCACGCTCAGGACGCCCAGGTGGTAGACGGCCTGCACTCGGAAGGCGCCGGGGCTTTGCGCCAGCGGGGCGAACAGCGCGCGCGAACGCTGCTGGTGCTCCTCCGGCGTCAGGTCCAGGCGCTTGAACGTGCCGCGCGCGTGCACGTAGGCGATGTCCGGCGCCAGCACGCCACCCGACAGCTGCCGCGCCTTCTCCACATACGCGTCGATGCCGTCGAACTGCTGGAGCCTTCCCGCCACCGCGAGGTAGCGGCTCACCGCCTCCTTGTAGCGCTGCGGCGTCAGGTCCAGCGACAGCACGTCGCGCAGGTACACCCGCGCGCCAATGTCGTTCTTCTGCTGGTAGAGCGCGTCCGCCAGATAGAAGACCGCCTCCGGGTAGCGCGGGTTCGCCTTGAACGCCGGGTCGCTCACCAGGTCGTAGAAGAGGACGGACGCGGCGGCCCAGTCTCCCAGCAGCGAGTACACCTCGCCCTCGGAGAAGCGCTTGAGCTGCGAGTCGGTGCTGCTGGGCTCGGGGCGCTCCGTGAACTGCGTCTCCACGAAGCGCAGCGACTGCTCCGCCGTGCGCAGCTGCGCCTCCACTGCTTCCACCGAAGCCGCGCGCGAGCTCAACGACGCGGGCATGGGCGGCAGCGCGGCCCCTGGCTTGGAGGCCTGGGGCGCCGGAGCGGGCCCGGCCCCGAGGGACAGCGCGAGGGCCAGGGCGTGCAGCGTGGCGGTCACGGCCTTCTGCTCCTACTTCAGCTCGCTGGAGGTGGTGGCCGGCGCGGCGGGCGTCCCCGGAGCGCCTTCCGGCTCCGAGCCGGAGCCCGGGCCGGCGGGCCGGTTCGCGCGCGTGTCCTTGGCCACTTCAATGTCGTAGCGCACCGCGGGCCGGTCCTTGAGGTCCGTGGTGAGGCCGCCCTTCTCCACGCCCACCACGTTCACCGTGGTGACCTTTCCGGACTCCGCGTTGAAGGTGTAACTGGATTGCACCTTGAACTTGTAGCCTTCCAGGTAGCTGAACACGCCATAGCCGCTGCCCCGGTAGACGAGGCGCACCGCGAGCTGGTGCTGGCCCGGCACGATGCGGCCGTTGAAGACCTCCAGCGACTGGTGCCGGTTCAGGTCTCCCTGCGTGTCCACCTGGGTGAAGATGGGCGCGCCGTCCAGCGCGTACACCACCGACTCCAGCTGGAACGCGTTGCCCATCTCGTTCTTGTGCACCAGCACCGCGCGGGCGCCGGTGGAAAGCTCGCCGCCCATCACCGACTCCTGGAGCAGCAGCAGGCGCGCCTTGGAGCGGTAGATCTTCTCCTTCAGGTCGACGACCTGCTCCTCCAACGTCTTCACGCGCGACGTGAAGGCTTCATCCGCTGTCTGGTCGCCCGCGGGTGCCTTCGCGGCGGGGGCTTGGGGCGTGCCAGCGGCCGGGGAAGCAGCGGCGGTGTGAGGCGGGGAAGCAGGGGAGG
>NZ_RAWP01000129.1:0-25179 GCF_003668935.1 Corallococcus sp. AB032C
AATGTCGGAGGGGTCACACCCGTTCCCATCCCGAACACGGAAGTTAAGCCCTCCAGAGCCGATGGTACTCCGCGGGAAACCGCGTGGGAGAGTAGGTCGCTGCCGGATTCTTTTTGAAAGCCCCTGGTGCCGCAAGGCGCCAGGGGCTTTGTCTTTGCGGGCTTGTTCCACCGGCTGGCTTTGCGCGTTGATCCGCGCACGCTGATGGCTGTCTTTGCGAATCAGCCCAGCAGCCGCACCGCGAGAAAGACAGGCAGGGCCACGTAATAGAGCGCCCGGCAGGTCCACTCCGCGCCGGTGCGTACGTTGCGTGCCCACCGGGGACCCAGCCACGCGGCGCCGAAGCAAAGCGCTTCTGCGAAGGCTCTCCAGAAACAACCAAACAACAGCAGGGCCAGGAACACTGGCAACCAGGTGCGCGCGAAGGACGTGAGGTACGACGTCCATCCGTACATCTGGACCTCTCCGAACGGACCGCCGAAGGAGATGTACTGGTGCGCTCGGAAGAAGATGCCGGCGAGCACTCCGGGCACCAGGCCGTACTTCAAGGCCTGGTCGTACCAACGCCTGCGCCACTTCTCGCTCCGTGCCTGGGCGTATCGCACTCGCGGATCATTTCGTGCTTCTCCGAGCGTCCCCATCGCCTCCAGCAGGGGCATGGGGGTCTGCACTGCCAGGCCGTAGTCGAAAGCCCGCCCTGTTCGCAGCCGGAGTGTCAGTCCTGGGCCTGGAAAGGGCAGTCGCCACGGGCGGATGGATTCCAGTGCTTCGAAGGGAATTTCGAAGTGCGCTCCCCCTGACTGGGTGAGCACCAGGCCTTCCGGCCGCACCGTGACAGTGGCCCTCGTTCCTCGCTGTAACAGGCGCAGCGCGATGCTCGGCAGGACTGCTCCCACCGCGAGTCCTGTCGCCAGCGGTACGGGTGCCAGCGTCTGGGTGCCCGCGAGCACGTCCTTGAACAGCAGCGCGGTGAAGTAGCAGAGCGTGCCCAGCCCCGTGGCGTGCAGGAACGCTCCCAGCGCGCGCAGACGGGGTGTGAAGGCGTGGATGGGGAAGGGGCTCGACGCGTCGACGGTCATGGGAGGGGCATGGCCGCGCGCGCATTGCCTCGATACGAGCGGCTTCCGTAGCATACGCACCCCGGAGGCCCCTCAAAACATGCGTTCCCCGCAGCCTGGCCCTGAACGTCGCACGGATTCCGATGGCGTGACGCGGGTGACGCCCTCGCGTGAGTCCTCAGGTGGTGTGGGCTCACGGCTCATCGGTGGTGCCGTCGCCATCACCGGCCTGTGCGTGGGGCTATGCCTCTGGTGGCTCTCCCGCCCTGTGCCTGTCGAGGACCTGCCCCCCATCGTGGTGGCCGAGCGCCCTGCTCCGGTGACTCCCGTCCTGGAACCCGCGCGCCCTTCCGTGCGCCCTGCAGTCGCCCGTGTCGACGCGCCCATGCCCGTGGAAGATCCTGCCCCCATGCCTGTCGATGACCCGCCGCCTTCCGAGGGAAAGAGCGGGACGGCCCTGTACCAGCGCGGCACCAAGCCACTGAAGCGGGGGCTCGTCGTGCCCGACGACTTCGAGCTGCCCCCTGGCTACATGCGCCACTACCAGGCGACGGACAACGGGCAGCCGCTCGCGGCCATCCTGATGTTCCATCCGGACTTCACGCCCAAGGACGCCAACGGGCAGCCCATCCCCATCCCCGAGAACCGCGTGGTGCCCGAGGAGATGGCTCCCCCCGGCATGCCTCATCGGCTGCTGGAGATTCCTGTCGAGGACGAGGACTCGCAGTGACGTCCGTGAAGGGGTGGGCCGGGGCGCTCCTGGGCGTCGCGGCGACCACCGTGCTGTTCGCGGCGTTCGGACAGCTGCGGCCCGGTTGGGTGTGGCTGGGCGTCGTGGCCATGGCGCCCTGGCTCGCGGCCTTGGACGGGGTTCGTACCGCTCGGGGGTCCGTGGGGCTGGGCGTGCTGCTGTCGGTGACGTTCACCGCGGCGGTGTTCGGCTGGTTCCCGGGCGCCATCGCGGCGTACTCCCATGCTCCGGTGTGGCTGTGCTGGGGCGTGTTCCTGCTCATCGCGCCTGTGTTGGAGCTCCAGTTCATCACCGCAGCGTGGGTGCGGTGGTACGCGCGCCGGCGGGTGGCGGAAGTGCCGCGCCTGGCGTGGGTGCCTCCCGTGCTCACGGCGCTCGTGTACGTGGGCACCGAGTGGTTCACGCCCAAGCTGTTCGCCGAGACGCTGGGCCATGCCCTCTATGCTTCGGAGACGCTGCGCCAGGGCGCGGACCTGGCTGGCGCTCCGGGACTCACGCTGGGGCTGCTGCTCATCAACGAGTGTGTCGTCTCGGTCGCTCAGGGACTGGCCTCTCGGCGGGGCTTGCGACTCAGGCCGGTGGTCCTGGCGGTTGTGCTGGCGGTGGTGGGGTGGGGTTACGGATGGGTGCGGCTGGGGCAGGTGCGCTCGGCGGTGCACTCGGCTCCGTCGCTGGTGGTGGGGGCGGTGCAGGCGAACATCACCAACATCGAGAAGCTGGCCGCGGAGCAGGGCACCTACGAGGTTGTTCGCAACATCCTGGATACGCATTACGCGATGTCGGATGCGCTGCTGCGCTCAGGGCCACTGGACCTGCTGGTGTGGCCGGAGACGGTGTATCCGACGACGTTCGGCACTCCGAAGAGCGAGGACGGCGGCGCGCTCGATGATGAGATCCGCTCGTGGGTGGCGGAGCGCGGTGTTCCTCTGGTGTTCGGCACGTACGACCTGGACGGTGAACGGGAGTTCAACGCCGCCATGTTCTTGGGCCCCTCCGCGACGGGCGAGTTGGCTCAGTCCGCATACCGGAAGACGATGCTCTTCCCGCTCACGGAGTGGGTTCCGGATGCGGTGGACACGCCCGGCCTGCGCGCAATGCTTCCGTGGACCGGTCGATGGAAGCGCGGCCCGGGTCCCAGGCTGGTGGACTTCCGGTTGAACGGCGGCCGCGTGCTCAAGGTCGCTCCGCTCATCTGCTACGAGGCCGTCTTTCCCAATTACGTCGCAGCGGAGGTGCGCCAGGGGGCGGACCTGATTCTCACGCTGTCGAATGACTCGTGGTTCTCCGGCACCCCCGCGCCCCGGCTGCACCTGATGCATGCGGCGTTTCGGAGCATCGAGACGCGCACGGCACAGATTCGGGTGACCAATTCGGGCATCTCCGCGTTCATTGACCCCGCGGGGACGTGGACCTCCGAACTGGAGGACAACCAGCGTGCTGGCACTGTGATGCGTGTGCCGGCGGCGGAGCGGCTGAGTTCACTCGCGGGGGCTTGGGGCGACTGGTTGGGGCCCGTGGCGCTCGTGCTGGCCGTGGTGCTGGGGGTGTGGATTCGCCGGCCTGTGTGACGCGTGCTCAGGCGGCTTCGGCGTGCGGGGCGGGGAGCTGTGCGTCTGCCTTGGGCTTCTGGGCGATGACCTGGATTTCCCTGCGCATGTGCGTCAGCCGGCAGACCTGGACCCAGGCCCAGAGGAAGGCGAAGCGGACGTATTCGTAGGGGGCTCGCAGGCCCTTCGCCAGCCTGCGGCGCAGGATGTCCTTGCCTGCCTTCACGGGCTGCATTCCGGCCCTGGCGCAGGCGTCCGCGAGGTTGTGCTCGTAGAAGTAGACGTGGTGCTGCCAGCCTCGCCGGTCGGGTCGGAAGGAGCGGCCCTTCCGGGGCATCACGATGATCTTGTAGTAGGCCGCGTCCGGCACGATGACGAAGGCCACGCCTCCTGGCCTCAACACGCGCTGGATTTCTCGCAGCCCATCCATGGGCTGATCCACGTGCTCCAGCGTGTGCTTCAACGTGATGATGTCGAAGGACGCGTCCGGGAACGGCATCTGTGTCAGCGAGCCGTATTCGGCGGTGTAGCCGCGCTCGCGGCAGAGGTTCACCGAGAACTGGGAGTAATCCAGGCCCGTGGCCGTCAACCCTGCTCGCTGCGCTGCCTCCAGCACGTAGCCCGCGGAACACCCCACATCCAGCAGGTCCTTCGCGTGCGGCGCGTACTCCAGGCACACCAGCACCTGCCTCAGGCACTTGCGCACCCGGTGGTCCCAGCGGCTCAGGTACTTCGCTCGGTTGTGCTTGAAGTACTTCTCTTCGTAGCCCTCGCCCAGACCTGGCTTCTGCTCCCGCTTGTAGATGAGCCCACAGCCCGTGCAACGGCCGTAGCTCAGTTCTTGGAACGCGACGACCGGTCGGGATCCGGTCTCATTGCAGACAGGGCAGGCGGAGTAGAAGGGTGCGAGCATTTCGCACCGCACCATCGGGCTTCACGTTCCGGAGTGTCAATCCCACTCGCAGGGCCCTCGGCTCAGTGCGCGGGGGCTCGCTTCGCCAGGCTCATTGCTCCCAGGGCGAGCAGGGCGGCGATGGCGACTCCCAGGGCCATGGGCCTCGCGGTGCCGTCGTGGCTTGCGCTCACCGTCGCGGAGGCTCCCGCCGCCAGCATGAACTGCAGCGCTCCCAGCACCGCGGACGCGATGCCTGCCTGCTTCGCGTGCTGCTCCATCGCCAGGGCTGTCGCGTTGGGGGTGATGGCTCCCAGCGTGGAGACGAACACGAACAGCGACAGCGCGATGCCCCACAGCCCTCCAATGCCTGTCGATGCCACCGTCACCAGGGCCAGCCCCGCCAGCGCGGCGATTCGCACCGCCAGCTTCAACACCCGCTCCGGCGAGGAGCGCGCCAGAAGCCAGTGATTGAGCTGCGACACCGCCACCAGCCCGGCGGCGTTCGCTCCGAAGAACCAGCCGAAGTGCTCCGGCTTCACGCCGTGCAACGTGATGAACACGAAGGGCGAACCGCCGATGTACGCGAACATCCCGGCCTGCGCGAGCGCCGCCGCCAGCGCAGGCCCCAGGAAGTCTGGCGCCTTCGTGATGCTCCACATGGCCTGGAAGGGTTTGGTGACTCCGCTCCTCGGGGGCGCTGTCTCCGGCAGGATGGCGAATGCCGCTCCCAGCGCGATGAGGCCGATGACCGCGTGGCTTCCGAAGATGGCTCGCCAGCCCGCGGCTCGCAGCACCCAGCCGCCCAGCAGCGGGGCCAGGATGGGCGCCAGGCCCATCACGAGCACCAGGCGCGACATCATCCTCGCCGCTGCTGCTCCCGAGTGCAGGTCCCTCACGACGGCCCTCGCCGTCACCATTCCCACCGAGCCACCCAATGCCTGCACGAACCGGCACGCCGCCAGGACGTCCGCCGACGGCGCGGTCGCGCAGCCGATGGAGCCCAGCACGTAGAGCGCCAGGCCCACGTAGAGCGGCTTCGTGCGGCCGAAGCGGTCGCTCACCGGTCCAGAGAAGAGCTGCCCCACCGCGAGCCCCGCGAAGAACGCCGCCAGCGTGCGCTCCACCTCTCCTGCTGTCGCTCGCAGGGATTCGCCGATGGCGGGGAACGCCGGCAAATACATGTCGATGGACAGCGGCCCGAAGCCGATGAGCACCCCCAGGAGGATGATCAGCCCGGCTCCCTCCGTGGAGCGGGACACCTTGGGCGTGGCGGTCGTCATCTGGCGGTCCTCTTCTGAGGCTTTCGTGCGGGCGCTTCTCCTGGCGTCAGCAGCACCCGGATGAGCTGGCGCAGGACGGCTTTGTCATCGCCTGGGGCGTACGTGGAGCCGCCCACGTGGGCGTTGAAGCAGCGGGCCTCCAGCGCTCCACAGAGCGCTTCCGCCGCGGCCCTCGGCTCGGTCAGGGCTACCCGTCCGGATCGCTTCGCCCGGGTGAGCCACTTCGTCAGCCCCTCCCTGAGCGCGACAGGGGGCGGTGTGTCCAGGTGCAGGGCCCTCGCGCCGCCCAGTGCCGAGTAGTGCAGCACGAACAACCCAGGCACCAGTTGGCGCAGGAAGTCCCGGTGGTGCAGGAGCGCTTCCAGGAGCTGGTCCTCGATGGGGGTGTTGTCCCTGGGCCCTGGCTCCAGCAACGCCAGCGCGGTGGGCGGGACGGGACGGAGGGCTCGCGACATCAGCGCCTCCTTGGTTCCCACCCGGTGCAGCAGCGCCGGTTGTGAGATGCCCAGCCGCTTCGCGATGTCCTGCAGCGGCGCGGACGGACCCTGCGCCAGGAACACGGCTCGGGCCGCTTCGTCGATCTGCAGGTCGGTGACGCGTGGGGGACGGGACATGGCGCGAAGGGTTAGTTACTGACTGGTAGGTAATAAATTCGCGCCAGTCGTGCAAGGGACCCGTTCCCGCGGGCCCCTCGCGTCAGCTTCCGAGGGAAATCAGATGCGGCCGGCCTTGAGCTCGCCCACCAGGTGAGCGCAGGCGCGGACGGTGAGGGCCATCATCGTCAGGGTGGGGTTCTGCGGGCCCTGCGAGGGGAAGCAGGAGCCGTCCACGACGTAGAGGTTGGACACGTCCCAGCTCTGGTTGAACGGGTTGAGCACGGACGTCTTCGGGTCCTTGCCCATGCGCGCGGTGCCCACTTCGTGGATGGCCATGCCCGGGTCGGAGAGCTGCTTGTTGACCTGCTCCACCGTGCAGCCCGCCTCCTCCAACATCTCCAGACAGGAGGCGACCGCGTCCTCCGTCATCTTCAAGTCGTTGTCCGAGTGCCGGCACTCGATGTGCGCCGCCGGAATGCCCCAGCGGTCCTTCACCGTCGCGCTCAACGTCACGCGATTCTCCGCGCGGGGGACCATCTCCCCGAAGGGCACCATGTGCATCTGGTCGTCGAAGGTGAAGACCTGCACGCCGTAGCCTCGCGCGAAGTTGGGGTGGCGCTCGGTGACGTTGCGGAACTGGGGGATGTACGCCCAGCCGTGCTCCTTCTGCTGGAGGTGCGCGGGCAGGTTCATCCGCGCTTCGATGCCTCGCAGGTACATGTGGTCCATCAGGTGCTGGCCCACGAGCCCCGAGCTGTTCGCCAGGCCGTCCGGGAACGCCCGGTTACGCGAGTGCAACAGCAACCGCGTGGATTCAATGGTGCCCGCGGCCACCACCACCACCTTCGCGTGCACCTCCTCGGAGGTGCCGGAGTTCGCGTCGATGAAGGACACACCCGTCACCCGGCCCGTGTTCGGGTCATGCAGGATGTGGCTGGCGATGGCGTGCGAGCGCAGCGTCAGCCGCCCCGTCCGCAGCGCGGCCGGCAGCGTCACCGGCGCGTTCGCCGTCCGCCGGGCGACGACGTGGCGGTCGGGCCAGCGGGCCTTCACCTTCTCGCGCAGGCGGACCTCGCCGGGGGACAGCGGCGCGGGGCCGGCGAAGACGGAGTCCGGCAGCGTGTCCACGCTGTCCGAGTTGCCCTTCAGGCCCATCCACCGCTCCACGATTTCGTAGGACGGCGCCAGGTCCGCATGCGACAGCGGCCAGTCCGGGCTCAATCCGTCCAGACTTCCCGCGTGGAAGTTGAAGTCAGACAGCCGGTAGAACTGGCGGCCGTGAGCCTTCACGCTGGTCCGCCCGCCTACCTGCCTCGCGCGGATCCAGGCGAATGGTGCGTCGGGCGGCGTGGTGTAGGGATTGTCCACGTCATCCACGAAGGCGTGCGGATGGAACGGCCATGCGAAGCTCGTGGCCTGGATGGACTGGCGTGACTTGCGGGCCGGGTCCGACTCGATGCGGTAACCCAGCTTCTGCTTCACGCGGTGCATCAGGTGGAGCGCCCGGTCCGCGTTCGCGCCTCGGCCCGCCTCCAACACCAGCACCTGGAGCCCTGCCTCCGTCAGCTGCTTGGCCGCCCATCCCCCGCAGGCTCCCGAACCCACCACCACCGCGTCATAGACCGTCTTCGACGTCTTCATGCCTGCTCACCCAGGACGGTCAGTCTGCCGCCGCTGCTAAAGTTCGCCTAAATTGTAAATCAGGACCCTATTGGCGCCTATAGGTCTAGATGTCTGGCAGGAGCCAACACACGCCTGGGGCGGCGACTTCCGCTCTGGAGTACGGGTCGCTTGCTGTCGGAGAGGGGCGGACATGGCTGGGTTGTTGAAGCGGATTCGGTGGGGGCGGGTGCTCAGCGTGCTGGTGTTGCCATTGCTGCTGGTGGCGCTGGCGTTGGGTGGCCGCGCGGCGTGGCGCTCCGAGCAGTACTTCCACTACCCGAGGCCGGCCGCGGTGCTGCCCGCGGACTTCGGTGACGCGCGCGAGGTGACGCTGCGCACGGATGACGGGGTGGAGCTGCGCGGCTGGTACCTGCCATCCCGGAACAAGGCGGCGTGGGTGCTGGCGCATGGCCTGTCGCAGACGCGCATGGACCTGGTGCCGGAGGCCCGCGTGCTGCGCGACGCGGGCTATGGCGTGCTGCTGTTCGACCTGCGCGCGCATGGGCAGAGCGGGGGCGAGACGTCCACCTGGGGTGACAAGGAGCGCCAGGATGTGCGCGCGGCGCTGGCGTACGTGCGGGCTCAGCCGGAGGTGGATCCGGCTCGCGTGGGGGCGCTCGGGTTCTCCATCGGATCCGCGGCGGTGGCGGAGGTCGCGGCGAAGGACCCTCAGGTCGCGGCGGTGGTGTTGCTGTCTCCGTTCAACACGCTGTGGCTGGCGGCGGCGTATGACTTCCGCCGCTTCGGCGTGGTGACCCAGACGGGGGCGCTGGTCCCGTTCTGGCGGCGGGGGATTGCCTTGGACGAGGTGCGGACCATCGACGCGGTGGACCACATCAAGCCCCGGCCCCTGTTCATCGTCGCGGGGACGGAGGAGTCCGGGCAGCCGCTGATGGACGAGCTGTTCTCGCACGTCTCGTCGTATGCGCAGACGTGGCGTATCCCCGGTGCTTCGCATGGCAACTTCGCCGCTGCCGCGCCCACGGAGTATCCGCGCCGGTTGCTGGAGTTCGCGGACAAGGCGTTGAAGCCCGTGGAGGGAGTGCCTCCCTCGGTGGAGACGCCCGTGGCTCCGGCCGTTGAGAAGAAGGCTCCGGCGAAGAAGCCTTCACGGCGGACGAAGAAGGCGGGGGCCCGCTAGTTCCGCGCTACGCCTGGGCGGGCTGGGCGGCTTCGAGCTTCGCGAGCTGATCCAGGTACATGCGGCCCTTCTCGGGGTCCGTCATGTAGATGAACGCCGCCATGCCCTTGAGCTGATCCAGCGACTCGCCCTCGCGGCCCGGCTTGCCCTTCACGCGGTTGTGGATGGCCGCGCGCAGGCGGCGCACCACGTCGCGGGGGACTCGGGCGGCGGGCGTGCCGTCCTTGGCGTCGTTCACCACGAGCCCCGTGACGCGCTGACGGCTGCCCTTGCGGGCGACTCGCGTCTTGTCCGGGTGGACCGTGAAGCCTTCCGCCTCCACGATGTCCTTCACCCGCGCGAGCAGCACCGCCACCGGCGCTCCCTGAGCGCGGCGGGCCTTGGGCGCCTTCGCCTTCGTCCAGGAGAAGGTCAGGTCGTCCGCGTAGCGCGTGTACGTGAAGCCCAGCTTGCGAGACAGCGCGGACAGCCGCTTGTCCAGGCGCAGGCACAGCGCGTTGGTGATGCCCGGTGAGGTGGGGGCGCCCTGCGGGAGGGCTCGCGGCCCCTTCGCCACGTGCAGCGTCTTGCCCCGGAAGGACATGCGCTCACGCGGCGCTTCCGTGGACATCAGCGCCAGCAGCGTGGACGTGTTCTCCTTCAGGCCGCCCTTGCGCAGCAGGCCCTTCACCCGGCGCCAGTGCACCGAGGGGAAGAAGTCCTTCAGGTCCACCTTCACCAGCACGTCCGCGCCCCGGTGCGCCAGCGCGTTGGTGAGGATGGAGCGCCCCGCCACGAAGCCGTGCGCCGCGCCGTGCACCGGCAGCCGCTCCACGACGTTCGACAGCACCCAGCGCTGCGCTTCCTTCAGCTCCCGCTTGGGCGACGTGATGGTGCGCTCGCCGCCCGTGCGCTTGGGGATGCTCCACGTCACGTAGTTGGAGCCCGTGTCCACGTCACGGTGGAACGCGAAGCCGCGCAGCTTGGACACGCTCAGGCCCAGCGCCTTGGCCAGGTCCTCCGCCGAGTCCAGCGTGGGCAGGCCGTTCTGGCGCGCGCGCTCCTCGCGGTGCTCCAGGTCGAACTTGTCCGGCAGGCCGGCTTCGTTCCAGTGGATGCCCACGCCCAGGTGGTTCACGTGCGTGGCCTTCCACGCCTCGTGGGCCTGGCGCTTCAGCGCGCGGCGCTCCACTGCTTCGGCCTTCTTCTTCTCCTTCCAGGCTGTCTTCTCCTTCTCCTTCAGCGAGGAGACGTCCACCTCGTCCGCGAGCGCGCCCTTCGACACGAGCTGGGCTTGCACCCATTCGTCCGCGCCGCCAGCCTCGGTGATGGCCTTCCAGCGCGTGATGAGGGCGTCGTGCGCGGCCTTCGCGGCCTCGCGCTTCGCGACAGAGTTGGGAGAGGCTGCGGGCGCGGTGTCAGCAACGGCCTGCGGCGGGGCGGCGGGGACGAACGACTCCAGCTTGGCGGTCATCGAGTTACCTTCGACGGGCGCGGCGGCTCAGGGAGGGGCGACGGAGACGAATGCGAGCGGTCGAGGGAGGCCAGGAAGGCACCACCAGCTCACCTGGGGCACGGTAGCCTCACCGGCTCTCCCCTCCCGAGCACTACCGTCGGGGTGGGAAAACGGCGGCTGCGTCGTTGGTTCCGCTTCCCACCCCGACGGTAGTGCTCGGGAGGGAGAGAGCCAAGAACAGGCTACCTTGCGGAGAGTGTCCAGCATTTCAACCAGAACGGCGCAACGCCGTTCCTACGCTCGAGGCGTTAAGGCTGATGCGGTCCAGACCTCTCTCGACCACTCGCTATTCGATTTAAGTCCGGCGCCACCATCCTTCCGGCCGCCCCGTCGGCGGCCGGGCCGTTGAGTGAGTGTTTACACCAGAGTCGAGGCCGCGTCGATGTAGCCGTCCGCGGTCAGTTTCTCCAAACGGCTGAAATACGCCGTCCGGGCTTCCGTGTCCGAGTCGAACCAGAGGCGCTGGTGGCGCGAATCGCCCAGGCGGGGACCCCACGTGAGGGCCACCACCTTGCCGTCCAGCGACACGCGATACACCTGCTCCAGCCCCGTGGCCGGGTCGCGGCGCACGTACGCGCGCGTCTCCGCGCGGATGAGCTTGCGGCCCTCCGGCGTCTGACGGAGCGCTTCTTCCTCGGCGCGGCGGCGGGCGTAGGCCAGGCGCAGCGCGAGCATGTGTTCGCAGGGGCCTTCGCGCAGACCGGAGCGGCGGAAGTGCGGGCAGCCGCAGCTCGCGTCCTTCACGCGGCCCTCCAGGTCCATGGTGAAGCTGGGGAAGAAGCTGCGCACCGCCTCGCGGTCCACGACTTCTCCCTGGATGCGCGTGCCTTCGCCGACGAGGTCGTGCACTTGGGTGAGCTTCACTTCTCCGGAGCCCGGGCCGCCGTCGCCCAGCAGGCGGTGGGCGCGGGCCTCGCGCTCGTTGCCGTAGCGCAGCGCGGCCTCGTCCACCGGGGTGGGCATCAGCTCGCGCGGGCGGTAGGTGCTACGGGACACGTCGAAGAGGACGCGGCCGCGCAGACACTCCAGCTGGAGCGCGGCGCGCACCTGGTCCTTCGGCGCTCCCGCGTCCTTGGCCAGCACTTCGAAGGCGAGGGGACCGTCCTTGCGCAGTCGGTTGCGCAGCGATTCCGCCAGGCCTTCCGGCACGTCGCGCGGCATCAGCGCGTCGAAGGCGGCGGCGCTGGACCAGCCGCTCTCCGTCCAGCCGGTGAGCCCCAGCGTCAGCGTGGCCGCGCCCAGGTCGATGACCCAGAACACCGGCAGGCCCGGACCCAGCAGCTGCACGTGCACGCTCTTCGCGTGGGGCAACAGGCGCGCGAGCGCGGCGAGGCGCTGACGTCCGAAGGTGCGCACCACCGCGGGCGCGCTGCCCGTGTACACGCCGCCGTGGCACTCCAGCACCTGCTCCCAGGGCTCCAGCACCAGCCGGGGCGGGGCGCCGGGGACCAGTTCGAAGCGCAGCGCGCGGGGTGCCTTCTTCGAGCGGCGGGTGCGCAGCGCGAAGAGCAGGTTGTACAGGTCGATGGGCGCGATGGAGCAGGTGGTGGCCGGCAGCGTCGCGGCGGACTGCACCTGGAGGAAGCCTCGCAGCCACGCGTGCGGCACTTCCACCGTGCGCGGGGCTCGGGGCTCCGTGGCGGGCGCGGCCTTCGCGGTGGGGGCGACGTGTGCCTCCAGCACCACCGGGGCGTAGGCGCGCAGGCGGTCCAGGCGGGCGGGCAGGTCCTGCGGCACGTCCAGGAACGTGGAGCCGTGCGCGGCCTGGCGCTTGTCGAAGAGGCTGTTGTCGAAGGCGAGGCGCGCGTAGGCGCTCTCGTCGCGGGAGAAGACCTCCAGCGACACCTGGTCCGGATCCACCGTGAGGACGGGGTCCAGGACGGCGTCCTTCTTCTCTTCACCCTCCAGCGCGTTGTCGAGGAAGGCCTTCTGCGCTTCCCAGATTTGAGCGCTGGCGCGCTTGCCCTGCTTCATCAGGTACGCGAGGTACGCGGTGCGGTCGCGGCCCCGGTAGCGCAGGTCGCTGGAGAGGACCGCGAAGGCGGCGGCCAGCGCGTCGCGGAAGAGGGTGGGGTCCTTCACCTGGCCACTGACGCCCACGGTGCCTCGCGAGCCCTCCAGGGCCAGCTGCACGCGCGAGGCGTCCGGCGTGACGACCACGTCGCTCTGCGCGGAGTAGCTCAGCGCGACGGGATGACGTGCGGTTGCGGTGCTCACGACGGTTGACCTTCCTTCCGGGCGCGCTCAGCGGCCCGGCGTGCACGTTTGTGGGCGCGGTAGGCCGCCTTGCGCAGCTCCACCGACTGCGACTTGTCGAACGCCGCCGTCTTCAGCAGCGCCGCGGCTTCGTCTCCGCCCAGGCGTCCCAGCGCGGCCCAGCCATCCTGCCGCACCTCCGGCTTCGCGTCGGCGGCCACGGACTTGAGCGGCTCCAGGTCCTTCTTCGCCAGCAGCGCGGGGACCGCGAGCCGGCGGCCTTCGCTGGCCAGGAGCGCGGACGTGGCCACCTTCGCGCCCGTGGGGCCCAGGGCCACCGGGTCGAAGGGCTTCACCTCCAGCGCCCAGGCCGAGGACTGCTCCGGCACCAGCGCGGCCAGCACCGACGCGGCGGCGGAGCGCACGGCGGCGTCCGGGTCACCGAGCGCGGTGCGCAGGGCCTGCGCCTCGCTCGTGGCCTTCAGCCGTCCCAGCACTCGCGCCGCTTCCTGGCGCACGGCGGCGGGGGCCTGGGCCTCTCCCTTGCGGAGGACTTCGGCGGACGTCGCGACCAGCTCCTTCGCGCCCAGCCGTGAACCCGCCCAGAGCAGGCGCTCCCAGGCGGCGGCCAGCGGCTCCTTCTTCGGAGGCTGCGCGGTGGCCCAGGCGGTGGCGGTGCGCCGTTCGGCGGCCACCAGCGCGCGGGTCAGTCCGGCCGTGTCCACGGCGCCGGCTTCGCGCGCGTCGCCCGTCCAGGTGCCCACGAGCCGGGCGGCCTCTTCGCGGGCCTCCGGCTTGTCGTGGCCGAACAGGGCGATGACTTCCGGCACCGGCATCGCGCCACGGCGGGCGAGGCCGCGACGCAGACGGAGGCGCAGCTCCACGTTGTCCAGCGTGGCCAGGCGGGGCACGAGCAGCGCCGGGTCGCCTTCGCTGGCGAGGTACGTGGCGGCGGGCTCGGAGATGTCCTCGTGCTCGCTCTGCACCGCGAGGAACTCCACCCGCGTGCGCTCCTTCGGGAAGAGCACGTCCAGCGCCTTGCGCGCGGCGGCGCGAAGGTCGTCGTCCTCCTCGTTCAGCGCGGCGGCCAGGGCGGCCTCGGCGGCCGGGTCTCCGAACTTGCCCAGCTCCTCCGCCACCGTGCGGCGCACGTCGTCGTCCGTCTCACCGTCGGCGAGCAGCGCCTCCAGCTTCACCCGGGCGCGCTCTCCGCCAATGGCGCGCAGGCCGCGCACACCGGCTTCCTGGCGCTGGAAGGCGGCGCCGTCCGTGGCGGCGGCTTCCACCTTCTCCTCGATGCGGCGGCGGTCGTCGCCATCCGGCATCCGGTTCGCCAGGCGGCCGAGGGCCTCGATGGCGGCGAACACCATGTCCTCTTCGGCCGGGGCTTCCGGCGTGCCTCCGCCGGCCACCGTCTCCAGCTCGGAGAGGGCTCGCACGTCGCCCAGGGTGCCCAGGGCGAGCAGGGCCCGGCCGCGCTCGTGCGGCTCACCGGCGCGCGCGTACAGCAGCAGGGGACGCAGGGCGCTGGCGCGGCGCTGGTGCGCGACGCCTTCCGCCGCGGGCAGCATCAGCTCGCGGGCTCCGGCGCGGAGGATCTCCTCCAGCGGCTCCACCGCCGCGCCCTCTTCCACCACGCGCTTCGAGTAGTGCTCCACGGCCGCCGCGCGCACGGTGACGTCGCGGTCGTTGAAGAGCTGGACGAGCAGCGCGTCCTGGCCCTCGCTCTTGCCGTGCTCCAGCTCGCCGGCGGCGGCCTTGCGGACCTCTGGGTCCTGGCTCTTCACCGCCACGCGCAGGAAGCGCACCGCGAGCGCCGCGTCGCGCTTCTTCAGCTCGCGCTCGTGCTCATTCAGCTTCTCCTGCTCCGCCGGCCAGGTGAGCTGCATCGCGGCCGTCACGCAGGCGAGGCGCACGGACGGGGCTTCGTCCTCCACGCTCTGGCGCGCGAGCACGTCCAGCGCGTCCGCGCGGTGCGTGCGGCCCAGCGCGGCCACCAGCCGGGTGCGCTCCGGAATCTCCGTGGCCACCGTCAGGCGCGCGGCGAGCGCGGCCACGGCGGAGGAGGTCCCCAGTCGCGCCAGGGCCTCCTGTGCGCGGCGGGCCACGGCGGACGTCTCCGAACGCAGGAAGGTGCCCAGCACCTCCACCGCCCGGTCGTCGCCCCGGAACGCGAGCAGCTCCGCGGCGCGCAGCCGCAGGTCCTCGTGCTCGCTGCCCATCGCGCGGCCCAGGGCCTCCGTGACGCGCGGGTCGTTGGCTCCCGCGAGCCGCTCAATCACGCCCACGCGCAGGTCCGCGTGCTCGCTGCCCAGCGCGGCCAGCAGCGGATCCAGGCTGCCCGGCGGGCTCAGCTTCTCCAGCAGCTCGAAGGCGGACTTGCGCACTTCCGGCAGCGGCGAGTTGAGCGCCGCGGCCACTCGCGGACGGGCCTTGTCACCGCGCTCCGCCAGCTCCTCCAGCGCGGCGCGCGCCACGTCCGGCGCCAGCGAGGCCAGGGCCAGCGCCAGCGGCTCGTCGCTGCCGGCGGGGTACAGCTCCTTGAGGCCCGCGAGCGCGGCTCGGCGCACGAGCTGGTGCGGATCCTCCAGTGCGCGCAGCAGGGCGGCCACCGCGGCGGACGTGCCCGCGTAGCCTTCCTGCGTGAGCTTCACCACGCGGTCCACGGCGTCGCGGCGGACGCGGTGGCCTTCCTCGTCACCCGCGGTCACCTGGCGCAGCAGGCCCACGTAGGCGCCGAAGGCGAGGCGGCGCAGGTGATGACGCTCCGCCTGCGTCGCGTTCTGCGGCGTACCGGTGCCCGCGCCTTCCGTCGGCTTCACCGCGGAGAAGAGGCGGCGCAGCCAGCTCTTGCCCGTGGCGGAGGCCGTGCCCTGCTTCTCCAGCGTGGAGGGCTGGATGACGTGCGCGGCGCCATCGGCCGTCTCCGGCTTCCAGGGGGACTGGAGCGAGCTGGGGCGCGCGACCTTCTGCGCCTCACGGAAGTAGTCCAGCGGCTTGTTGCGCAGCAGCAGCACCTGCGCCGCCGCGTAGCGCTGCTCCGGCTGACCGCTGGAGAGCGCCTCGGCGAGCCCAATCACGCGCTTCGCCCGGTCGTCCTCCGCGGGCCAGTCCTTCATGTCTCCGGCCTTCTCCGGACGCGGCGGCAGCAGCACCTCCACCAGGTGCGCGCGGTACGCCTCCGGCTCCGTGCGCAGCTCCAGCGCGCGGGCCGCGGCGTAGCGCACCTCCGGACGGCCGCTGGACAGCGCGCTCGTCAGCAGGTCCGGCGGTCCACCCTCGCGGCTGGCGCGCAGGTCTCGCGCGAGCACGATGGCGAACACCATCTCCTGCACTTCACGCGCGGAGTCCTCCAGACCGTGCAGCAGGCCTCCGTCGCCCTCGTGGCCCAGGGCCGCGAACGAGAGGATGGCGCCCAGCCGGATGGGCAGGTGCTCATGGCGCAGGTTTCCGGTGAGCACCGGCAGCGCGCGCACGTCACCCAGGCGGGAGAGACCGTCCGCCGCCCACGAACGCGCCGCCACCAGCGAGTGGCCCAGCGCGTCCAACAGCGCGCCCTCGTCGCCCCGGCGGCTGGCCGTGGCGAGACCGCGCGCGCCCTGCTCCTGGAGGTCCGTCACCTCGTGAGGCAGGAGCGTGGTGGCGTAGAAGCCCAGCAGGCGCCGCGAGCCCAGCGTGGCCAGCGCGCGTGACGCGCGGACGCGCAGGGGGACGAGGAAGCCGGGCGGGTACATCCGCTCCAGGTCCTTGTCCGTGATGAGCCCGCGCATGGGCTCGATGATGTCCTCCGCGCCACGCGGGGCGAGCAGCTCCGAGGCCCGCACGCGCACCGGCAGCGCCGACGCCGCGATGCCCGCGAGCAGCGGCCCGTTCTCGTTCGGGATGAGCTTGTCCAGCGCCTCCAGGGCGGCGAACGCCACGTCCAGGTGCTCGTCCTGCACGCGCTTGAGCAGCGCGGAGCGCATGGCTTCCGCCGGGGCGTGCACGGAGGCCTTGGCGGACTTCTCGCGCAGGGCCGGGTGCGTGGTGTTGAGCGCGGCCAGGTGCGGCTCCGCCTTCTCCTTGCCGGCCAGCTTCACCCACGCCTCGTAGGCGGCGGTGGCCACGCCCGCGTCGCGGTCCTCCACGGACTTCTTCAGCCGCTCCAGCGCCCAGTCGTCGGTGCCCTTCTGCGCGAGCACCTCCACCGCGCGGGTGCGCAGGTCCGGGAAGCGGCCCGCCAGCGCGCGGTCCAGCGCCTTCACCGGCTCCTTGTCGTTCCACGCCCACAGCGTGCGGAAGGCCTCGCCGCGCACCTTGGCGGACTCGTCCTCCAGCGCGTCGCCCAGCAGGCCTTCGGCGCCCTCGGCCTTGGCGCCCAGCTTCACCAGCCGGTCCAGGCCGCGCACGCGCACGTCCTCGTGACCGGAGCGCAGCGCGGCCTCCGCGGCGGACAGCGGCGCGTCCGCGTCCAGTGCCACCACGGCCGTCAGCGCCGCCGCGCGCACGTCGCCGTCCGCGTCGTCCAGCATCCACACCAGCCGCTCGCGGGCGCGCGGGTCCTGCAGCGCTTGGAGCGCGGTGGCCGTCTCACGGCGGATGGCGGCGTCGTCCTCACGCGACAGCTGGAGCAGCGCGCCCAGGGCGCGGCCGTCACCCAGCTGCGCCAGCACTCGCGCGCCACGCACGGCCGTGTCCGGCATGCGGCACGCCATGGCGGCGAGCAGCGGCTCCAGGTCGGCTTCCGTCAGCGCCGTGCCGGCGGCCGTCTTTCCGAAGAGCTGTTCACGCGAGGCGGCCAGCTCCGCGTCGGTGGTGGACTTCGCCTCCGTGTCCCCGGCCGCGCGCTTCGCCTGGAGGGTCAGCATGCGGGTCACTTCCCGCACCGTGCGCGCGAACTCCTCGTCCTTCGCCTCCAGCGTGGCGGCCAGCGGGCGGCGCTCCAGCACCCGCACCGCGAAGGCCACGCGGCGCACGTCCCGGTCCGCGTCGTCCAGCGCGCGCGCCACCAGCGGCTGCAGGCGCGGGTCGCCCAGCAGGCCCGCTCCCGACGCGCGCAGCAGCACCTCCACCTTGAGGGCCGCGGGGCCTCGCTCGAAGGCGAGCTTCAGCGGCTCCGTGCTGCCCTTGGGGGACACGGTGGTGAGCGCGTCCAGCGCGGCGGTGCCCACCTCCGCATTCGTGTCCGGCAGCTTGCTGGCGATGAGGCCCGGCACCAGCGGCGACGCGCTGCCCAGCTTCGCCAAGAGGCGCAGGCCCTGCACGCGCGTGTCCACGAAGCGCGAATCCAGCGCAGAGCGGGGAGCCGCCAGAGGCGACTCGGTCTCCAGCTTCACCAGCGCGTCCAGCGCCGCGGCGCGCACCGTCTTGTCGTCGTCGTTGAGGCGATCGCGCAGCTTCGGCCGCGCGGCGGTGCGGCCGTGGTTGCCCAGCTCCGTGGCAGCCAGCCGGCGCGCGGCGGCGTCCTTGTCCGAGGTCAGCACGCCCAGGACGAAGTCCAGCGCCTCCGGCTCCAGCAGCGCCACCGCCTCCTTCACCGCGGCCTCGCGGCGGGGGAGGGCGGCCTTCAGCGCCTCGTTGAAGACGTCGAAGCCGTGTCCGAACGCCGTCGTCTCGTCCGTGGGCTTGCCGTCCGTGCCCAGCGTGATGCGCGTGACGCGGCGGTCCTCGCCGGCAACGAAGAGGTAGCCCAGCAGCTGCTTCGCCTGGCGCGGGTTCGCCGGGGGCGCGAAGGCCACCGCGTTCAGGGCCTTGCTGCCCAGCTCGAAGGTGCGCGGCTTGCGGCGCTCGTCCAGCCGCCAGACCTTCAGCTTGCCGTCGCTGCCCACGGACGCGATGCGCTCCGCCGGGTCCTGGCCCGCTTCCGCCGGCGGCGTGGGCGGGAACACCAGCCCCAGCACGGAGCCCGCGTGGCCGCTGTCCTTGTCGCCGCGAACCTCGAACTCCACCGCGCCGACCAGGTAGCCGATGCGCAGCTTGCCGTCGTCGCCCGCGGAGACGAGCCGACCGTCGCGCGGGGTGAAGGCCAGCGCCCGCACCGCGCCCTCGTGGCCCGGCATGTCCCGGCGCGCACCCGTCGCCACCGTGAACGAGCGCACCACGCTGTCATCGCCCGCGCAGGCGACGTACGTGTGCGTGGGGTCCACCGCCACCGCGCGCAGCGGCTGCGAGGACGCGCTCCACTCCTTCAGCTTCTTCGTGCTGTCCCAGTCCCACGCGCGCACGAAGCCGTCCACGCCGGCCGTGTACAGCACCTTGCCGTCAGGGCTGGCCGCGACCGCCGTGCACCCGCCCGGGTGCGCGTTGTGGAGCTGGAACTTCACGGTGCCGTCGGTGAGCGACCCGAAGCGCACGGTGCCGTCCGCGCCCGCCGCCGCGAACTGCTCGCCGGCCAGCGCCACGCCCAGCACGTGCGCGGGCAGCGGGCTGGTCCACAGGACCTTGTTGGTCGCGGGGTCGTACGCGGTCAGGCGGCTGTCGGCGGCGGCGCGGGTGCCGCCCACGATGAGCAGGCGCGCATTGGCCGCCAGCGCACGGACCTTCTCGATGTTGCCGATGGAGAGGTTGGCCATGGTGTCGTTGTCCTAGATGCCGCCGAGCTGCACGCTCGGGTGAGCCGCACGCAGTTGCACCAGCGAGGCCAGGCAGCTCTGCCACTCGCCCTTCGCCACGGAGCCGGTGAACTCGCCCAGCACGGGCGCCACCACTCGCGCGAAGCTCTCATCTTCCAGGCCCAGGTCCCGCACCAGCTCCACCACGCGGCGCTTGGCCACGCTCGCGGACAGCCGGCGCTGGACGTCGCCTTCACGCGCTTCCTTCGCGCGCCCGGGCGGCAGGCCGAACATCATGCGCCGCAGGAATGTGCGCAGCGCCTCCACGTCGCTGAAGCGCGTGGTGCCTCCCGCCTCGCGCTCGTCCTTGCCTCCGCCCGCGGGCTTCCAGCCCTCCGGCAGGTGCAGCGGACGGTGCTTCTCCCAGAGCAGGCGCACCGCGAACAGGCCCACCTCGCGGTCCGCGCTCTGCATCAGCCCGGACAGCCGCTCCGCGCCGCCCAGCCTCGCGTAGTGCCGGCGGATGAGCTCCACGGCCACTTCACGCGTGCTGCGCTTGGTGGACTCCGTGAGCGCGAACACCTTGCCCGCGTCCAGCTCATCCGGCTGCAGCGTGTGGCGCGCGTCCGCTCCCGGCTCGCCCGCGTTGAGCAGGGCGTCGTAGGCCAGGTTGCGGATCTCCTTCGCGTCCGAGTCCGCCAGCTCGTACACGCGCGTCTGGTAGCCCCACGCGCGCAGCTCCGAGCGGGCGATGGTCAGCGCGAAGCGGCGCACGTCGTCGCGCTCGTCGAAGAGGGCCGGCCACAGCCGCTCCGCCGAGTACGCCTTGCGCGGCGCGCGCGGACGCAGTTCGTAGGACTTGGACTCCGGCTGCTCCGGCCCGATGCCCGGGTGGTGGCAGCGCAGGTACGTCTGCGCGAACGCGCGCACCGGCGGCGGCTGCTTCGCGCCCAGCGCCAGGTCGAACAGACGCTCCAGGCCCGCGTCCGCGTCGCCCGAGTCGCTGAAGTCCGCGGGCACCACGTTCGCCAGCAGGTAGCGGTGCGCGAACTCATGCAGCTGCGGGTCCGCACGCCGCGCCAGCGCCAGCAGCCAGGGCACCGTGAGCTGCCTCGCGGTGAAGAGCTTGCGGTTGCCCAGCAGCTCCAGCGCCGTGCTCCGGAACTTGCCGTTGAAGACGAGCGCCTTCACGCGCTCCACGTCCAGGCCCGGCAGGCTGTCCGCGCGGGTGAGCCACTGCGCCGCCTGACGTCCCAGGCGCGGATGCGCCACCAGGTCCAAGAGCCACTCCGGCCCGATGTCCGCCGGCTTGTAGGTGGACAGGGCCTTCATCGCCGTGTCCTCCACGATGCGCTGGCGCGACGAGCGCTGCTTCGCCTCCGTCAGCGCCACCTTCCAGAAGTCCGCCGGCATCTCCCCGGCCGCGTACTTCGAGGTGACGTAGTTCTTCGCCCAGTTGAGCTGCTCCTGCTTGCCCCAGAGCAGCTCGCGCAGGAAGTCGTGGGTGATTTCCGCGCGGTCGAAGGACTGCTCCAGCGACTTCGCAGCGAACGCCGCGGTGGGCTTGGAGTTGAGCAGCCGGCCCAGCAGCGGCAGGCCCAGGTCGCGCGGCTTGTGCTTCTCCAGGGCGGCGGCGGCGAACTTCTGCACGTCGTCTTCGCCCTTCTCCACCAGGTCCGCCAGCCGGTCC
Source organism: Corallococcus sp. AB032C (assembly GCF_003668935.1). Classification (NCBI taxonomy): domain Bacteria; kingdom Pseudomonadati; phylum Myxococcota; class Myxococcia; order Myxococcales; family Myxococcaceae; genus Corallococcus; species Corallococcus sp. AB032C. Next base: position 20,842 of record NZ_RAWP01000129.1, read on the forward strand.
GCGGCCAGGTCCTGCGCGTGGCCGCGCGCGTACTCGATGGCGTAGGCGCGGGCCTTGTCGCTGGGGGAGAAGAGCAGCGCGAGCACCGCCTCATGCAGCCCGGCCGCGCGCAGCTTGCCCTGGTGGAAGTCCGGTGAGCCCTGGAGCGTCTCCACCAGGAAGTCGTGCGCGCTGCCCAGCGGACGGCGCGCCAGGCGGTCCAGCCACGCGGGCGTCACCTTGCGCAGCGCCTCCGGGAAGTCCTTGCGCAGGCCCTGGATGGCGAACTTCGCGGCCGGGTCCGACTGGCACGTGTCCAACAGGCGCATCAGCGCGTCCGGCGAGCGCTTCCACGCGTCCGGATACATGCGCTGCTTCACCATGTCGTTGGGCGGCTGGATGGGGAAGCGCGACGCGGAGTAGCCCTTGCTGTTGTGCGCCCAGAGGTGGTGCGCCACCCAGCACTGCGCCCACGTCGTCTCCAGGTCGTAGTGCCGCAGGACCTCCACCGCGAACTGCGGGTAGAGCTCCGGGACGGCCGCGCCCAGGTGGCGCAGGAAGCGCCACGCGCGGCGCTGGAGGTAGGTGAGGGTGCCGCCGCTGACCTCGCGGTGCCTGCGGCGGCCGCCGCGCTCGGTGTCGAAGCGCCAGGCCAGCGCGCCGAACATCTCCGCGTCGTGGCGCGCCTCCGCCAGCTTGTAGATGCGCTTGAGGCCCGCCCACAGGCCGAACTTCAGCGGCGCTTCCTTCACCAGCGTGATGAGGGCGGCGCGCGCGGGCTCGGTGTTCTTCTCGTAGAGGGACACCAGCAGGTCCGCGAGCAGCAGGCGCGGCGGCAGCGGCACGTCCTTCTGCGCCAGGAAGCGTTGCCACGCCTCATGCGAGCCCTTGCGGCGGCCGGCCTTGTCGCCGTCCGCGCGCGCCTGCTCCAGCAGCTGCTTCAACGCGTCGAAGGACAGCGCGCCCTGCGGCAGCGGCGTGTCCGACGTGCGGTCCGGCTGGTCGAGGAAGGCCAGCACGGACTCGGCCAGGTCCGGTGCCTCCGCCCTGGCAAGACGTTCGAGGTCTGCTGCGCTCAGCGCGTCGCTCGGGGTCATGCGTGGGGTTTAACACAGCTCCCCTGTCCCGCGAGGCATGTTGGACCCGCCTCACCACGGAAGCGCGGGGACCTCCACCTCCTGCGTGTCCTGCAGGGTGCCCGCGCCCACCGTCACGTCCTGACGGAACGACAGCCAGCGTCCCTCACGTTCTTGCAACACGAGAAGCGTGTAGGGCCCGGGAGGGACGAGGACCCAGGTCCCTGCGTTGTGAATCAGCGGCGGGAGCGCCTGTTCGCGCAGCCACCGCACCTCCGTGGCAGAGGCCGATTCGGGCGGCGCGGGGACCCGGCCGGGGAGGAGGTAGGAGGTGCCCTGCCGGCCGCGCTCGCTCCAGCGCAGCCTCAGCTTGAGCCCCGTTGTCGTCAGCGGCAGGTCCACCCGGTTGACGCGATGTGGCTCCACGCGCACGACGCGAGGCACGGCCCTGCCGGTGTTCCCGCCCGCGATCTTCACCACGTATTCGCCCGGGGCCAGGTCGCGGAACATGGCCACGCCGTCGCTCGCCGGGGCGGTGAGCTCCTCCTCCGGGTCCGCTTTCGAGACGGCCGCCAGCATGACCGCCGACGGCCGGCCCTGCGCGTCCCGCGCCGTGACCTCCAGGCGGGTGGAGATCGGCAGGCGCAGCTCGAGCGTGTCCTCGGTGGGGCCCACGATGCGCTCGAGCAACGCGTGCTCCGCCTCCTGCACGGTGAGCACGTAGGGCCGGGATTCCACGGCGGGCAGCTGGAAGGTGCCGTCCGGGCCGGTGGTGACGTCCGCGAAGGATTCGGCGTGCTCCGCGTTGCGGACGTCTTCCGCCGGCAGCGCCAGGGAGACGGACACTCCGGCCAGCGGGGCGCCGGTGGTGTCGTCCACCACGCGGCCCTGGATGACGTGGCCCGCTTCCACGCGCACCGTGCCCAGGTCCACGCTCCGGCCTTCGGGGACGTCCACGTCGCGCTGGGTGAGGGCGTGGCCCGGCACCTCGAAGGTGAGGTGCTGGGGGCCGGGCTCGTCCACGAAGACGGTGAAGGCGCCCTTCGGGTCGCGCACCGCCTCTTCGTTCACGGTGAAGCGGGTGATGGGCGTGCCGTCCTTCCTCACCAGCCGGCCGGTGATGCGGCCCTGGAAGGCCAGGGTGATGCGCACGCTCATGTTCCCCGCGCGGGCGATGACCTTGGGGCCCTCCTGCTCCTCCATCCACCGTTTGAGCCTGGCTCTCGTCTCTTCGAAGGTCTCGTCGTCCGGGCCCTCGTCGGGGCTCTCCTTCTTGGGGGGCTGGGGCGTCGCGTAGCCCGGCTTCACCGCCGTCAGCTCGTAGTCCCAGTCGCGCGCCAGCGGCTCCAGGACGAAGCGGCCGTCCGGGCCGGTCTTCATGGAGAGGGGCGAGTACGAGCGGCCGTTGCTGGCCTCGTCCTCCTTCGCGGTGGCGTCCACGGTGACGTCCGCCAGGGGCCGGCCCTCCGCGTCCACGACGATGCCGCCCACGCGTCCGTCCAGGTCCAGGCGCAGCGCCAGCTCCACGGTCTCCGAGCCGCGCAGCACCACGCGGTCGGGCATGAGGCGCTCGTAGCCGCCCGTGGTGGTCCGCATCCACACGGCATAGGTGCCGGGAGGAATGCCCTTGATGTCGAAGCGGCCGTCCTCGCCGGTGGTGCCCGCGAAGGTCATGCGGACGATGTCGATCTTGTCGTCGTCGTCTTCTTCTTCTGGAGCCTCGCGGGCGCCTGGCGAGGGCTCCGGCTCCTGCATCACCAGGGAGACGTCCACCTCGTTGACGGGCGTGCCGCGCGAACTCGTCACGGTGCCGCGCACGGTGGCGCCCGCATCCAGGGTGAGCTTCAGGCCGGACGTGGGCGCCCGGACCTGGAGCTTTCGCGGCAGGTAGCCGTCGGCCTCGACGGTGAGGGTGCCAGAGAGGGCCTGGTCCACCTTGATGGCGAAGTGGCCCTCCTCGTCGGAGGTGGCGTCGAAGGTGAGGGGCACCTCGCGGGGCGGGTGCATCAAGATGAACGAGCGCGTGTACCCGGGCGGAGGCGAGTCGGCCGGGCGCTTCCGGGCGGGTGGACGCAGCGACAAGGAGGCTTCCGCCACCGGCTGGCCCGCGGCGTTGGTGACGATGCCTTCCACGAGGACGGCGGGGGAGAGCACGAAGTCCAGTGGAGGACCGCCCTCGGCCACGGTGCGGACCGCGGTGAGGTCCAGCATCTGGTCCGACACCACCTGGAAGACGTAGTCGCGGGCCCGGAGGGGGCCCAGGCGCAGGCGGCCGTCCTCGCCCGTGGTGCCAAGCGCCTTGAAGCGGTGGGGGAGGTAGTGCTCGTCGGGCTCACGGGGATTGGCGGCGCTCACTTCGGCGTGGGCCACGGGGTTGCCGGCGGTGTCGCGCACGGTGGCCTCGACGAAGAAGATGGTGCCCAGGCTCAGCGTCACCGAGACCTCGCGCTGGTCCTCCGTGACCTCCACCGTTTCGTGCGCCTGGAGGCCGCCCTGCTCCGCCTCCAGGGTGTAGTCGTCGGGGGGGAGGCCGTCGAAGGTGAAGCGCCCCTGGGCGTCGGTGGTGGTGACGAGCTCGGTGTCGACCACTGTGACGGTGGCGCCGGCGACGGGGTGCTCGCCGTCCACCACGGTGCCCACGATGCGCCGGGGGGCGAACAGCACGATGTCCTCGGGCAGGGCGACCGGGGCCACGTCCCCCATCCACTCGGTGAGCTTTCCGGGGTGGGCGGCGAGGAGGCTGTAGGGGACCTCTCCGGGCAGGGGGCCCAGGGAGAAGCGGCCGTCCGCGCCGGTCTTCGTCTCGAAGTAGCGCGCGGTGTCCGTGTGCAGCACGGTCACCTGGGCCTGGGCGAGCGGGGCGCCGTCCTCATCCACCACGCGGCCGGTGAGCCGTTGGCTGGCCCCGAGCTCCAGCGTTACGTCCCGCGTGCCGGTGACGACGTCCTCCTGGAGGCCGGCGCCCTGTGAACCCAGGGCCCAGAGGTCGACGGTCCCCTGGGGCAGGCCCTCCAGGGTGAAGGTGCCGTCCTGGGCGGAGGTGGTGCGCGACAGGACGAAGGCGGCGCCCCGGTGGGCCTCCACCAGCTCCCGGACCCAGCGGAGGGCGGGGAGGGAATCGCAGTCCTCGGAGACCACGGGGACCTCGGGCGAGTCCGCGTCACAGGGCAGCTCCGTCAGGGTCTCCCCGGGCAGGGGGACGGAGGCGGAGACCTCGATGCCGGCGACGGGCTGCCCCTGGAGGTCGACGACGCGGCCCTGGACCTGGAGGGCACCCTGGGGC
>NZ_RAWP01000012.1:0-146479 GCF_003668935.1 Corallococcus sp. AB032C
GCGGGAGGCGGGGGAGCTTTCACACGGCGGCTTGTACCACTTCCGAGCCCGGGCGGAGGACTTGGGACGTCGGGTACGTCCAGGGCTGTACGAAGGACCGGTCCTTCCGGGCTTTCACGTCCCGCCGCGAAGGTGGGGTGCCAGCAGCGCCGCGACGGCCCCCGTCCCCGAGGACAGGTCCGAGGAGGACAGCACCAGCCGCTGCCGCCGGCCGCCGTCCAGCGACGTGCCCTCCAGGAGGGAGGTGAGGCCCCGGGGGCCCCGGTCCAGGTCGAGGACCAGCTCCAGCGCGTCCTCCTGGGGGAAGGGCAGGAGGGCGAGCGAGCGAGGCGGGCCGTTCCACTCCGGGCCGGCGTGGAACTCCAGCTCCTGCACGAAGGGCTCGTCGCGACCCAGCGGGGACCCAGCCTCGCAGTACGAGTTGCGCCACTGGAAGCCCAGCTGTTGCACGGCTTCGATGACAGTCTGGAGGGAAGGGTGGGGCAGGACGTGGACGCGGTCGCTGTCCTCGGGGTTGAGGGCGTTGTCGATGTCGAGCGCCGTCTTGATCCACACGGGCGTGCCGCGTTCGGTGATGGGCGCGTGGGCGGGGATGCGCAGGGAGAAGGGGATCTCGCGCTCCTCGCGGGGCTGGAGGGTGAAGGGGTTGGCGACGCGCCAGGTGCGCACGACGGCGTTGAGCGCGCTGAGGCGGTCGTTGTCTCGCTGGAGGTACTGCGCCATCAGGTGCAGGTCGATGCGGTCGATGCGCTGGGGCGTGTGGCCGCCCTGGACATGGACGAGTCCACGCAGGTCGCCGCCCGCGCGCACGGTGTCGTGTTCCAGGCGGGTGTCCACCCGCGCGCTGCCAATCCCGAGGCGGGCGAGCATCTTCATGAAGGGCATGGGGGGAACGGCATAGGCCGGATGGACGCCGCGCGAAAGCCCGTCTGGCTGCCTGCCCATCATGCGGCCCCTGCACCGGAGGGACGGGCGCGGCTTGCGGGGTGGCCCGGCGCGTCACCAGCGTAGGGCTTCACCACGGGAGAGGTGCATCATGGCGCAGGGGACATCCAGGCGGGTGCGGTACGCGGTGGTGGGGGCGGGCAACCTCGCGCAGGTGGCCATCCTCCCGGCGTTCCAGCACGCGGAGGAGAACTCCGAGCTGGTGGCCATCATCTCCTCCGACAAGGCGAAGCGGGTCACGCTCCAGGAGAAGTACGGCGTGGAGCACGTGGGGGGCTACGAGAACTTCGAGCAGGTGTTGCGCGACTCGAAGGCGGACGCGGTCTACCTCGTGTTGCCCAACACCCTGCACCGGGCCTTCACGGAGCGTGCGGCGCGCATTGGCGTGCACGTCCTCTGCGAGAAACCGATGGCGACGTCGGTGGAGGACTGCGAGGCGATGATCCGCGCCACGAACGAGAACGACGTGAAGCTGATGGTCGCGTACCGGCTGCACTTCGAGGAGGCGAACCTCCGCGCCATCGAGCTGATGCGCTCAGGGCGGCTGGGAGACCCGCTGGTGTTCACGGGGATGCTGACGCAGCAGGTGCACGAAGGGGACATCCGCACGCGAGTGGACGTGGGAGGCGGAGCGCTGCTGGACGAGGGGCCATACCCCATCAACGCCGCGCGCTACCTCTTCCGCGACGAGCCGCGCGAGGTGTTCGCGTTCACGGGAGGAGGCAGGGATGGGCGCTTCCACGGTGTGGATGCATCCGCGTTCGCGCTGATGCGGTTCCCGAACGGACGGGTGGCCCAGTTCGCCATCAGCCACGAGGCCTCGGCGGTGTCGAGCTACCGGTTGGTGGGGACGGAAGGGGACCTGCTGGTGAAGCACGGCTTTGGCTACGGCACGGACATCCAGCACGAGCTCACGGTGGGTGGAGAGACGGAGACGCGGACGTTCAAGAACAGCGACCAGTTCGCGCCGGAGTTGGTCTACTTCTCGAAGTGCGTCCTGGAGGACCGGGATCCGGAGCCCAACGGCATCGAAGGCCTGGCGGACGTGCGCATCATCGTCGCGTTGCAGGAGTCCGCGCGCACGGGGAGGCCCGTGAAGCTGGCCCCGTTCGAGAAGCCGAAGCGGCCCACGTTGGATCAGCTCATCGTGAAGCCGGCGGTGGAGCCGCCGGAACCGGTGAACGCGCCGGCCCCGGCGGAGGGGTAGGGCTCAGGGGTTGAGGGCTGTGTCCATCGGTGGTCTGGTGGACGCATGGACGACCTTCAGGAGTTCGCTCAGCAGGTGTTCGCGTCGCAGCCCTTCAGCCAGTTCATCGGCGCGCAGCTCGCCAGCGCTGGGCCTGGGAACGCGGAGCTGCGGCTGGGCATCGTGGATCACCTGAAGCAGCAGCACGGCTTCGTCCACGGGGGCGTGCTCAGCTATCTCGCGGACAACGCCATTACGTTCGCCGGAGGGCTGGCGCTGGGCGGCAACGCGCTGACGTCCGAGTACAAGATCAACTACCTGAAGCCCGCCGTGGGCACGCTGCTCATCGCGCGGGCCCAGGCGAAGGCCGCCGGCAAGCGGCAGGCCGTGTGTCAGTGTGAAGTCTTCGCCGTGAAGGATGGCACGGAGACGCTGTGTGCCCTGGCTCAGGGCACGGTGGTCTCCGCCACCTGAGCCGCATCAGAACCCGAAGAGGCCGGACACGCCGTCCTTGATGCTCTTGCCGACGTCCTTGGCCGTGTCGGCGACCTTGTCCGTGACGTCCTTGGCCGTGTCGGCGACCTTGTCCGTGACGTTCTTGGCCGTGTCGCCAACCTTGTCCGTGACGTTCTTGACGGTCTCGCTGGCCTTGCCGTTGGTGAGGTTGTCGACCGTGCCCTTCAGCTTGTTGAAGTCGATGGTGTACGAGGTGCCGACGCCGACGCCCACGCCGAGCGCCGCCTTGGCCTTGCCGCCGATGGTGAGCTTGCCGTCCTCGAAGGCCACCTTCGCGTCCACCGCGGCGCCCACGCCGGCGATGGCGCTGCCCGTCACGGAGCCCTGCACGGGGCCGAACTCACCGCGAGCCGTGGCGCTCGCCTCGGCGCCCACCAGCGCGCCCGCGCCGACCTCGGCGCCCATGTCGCCGTTCTTGGGGTTCAGGTCGATCTTGGCCTTCGCGTCCGCGTTGGCGCCCACCAGCGCCTCGCCGTGCACGCCGCCGTAGACCTTGCCCTCCACCTTGTCGAGCCCGATGTCCTTCAGGTCCTTGCCGAAGCCCGCGTCACCGCGGAGGCTGGCGATGTTGGCCTCGGCGCCCGCGCGGCCGCCGATCTCCCACGGCATCACGCGGTAGGACGCATCGCCCTGGACCTCGGCGGCGCTCGCCTCGATCTGCGCGCCGGTGCCGTCCTGGGTGAAGCCCGTGCCGGTCTTGAACTCCGCCGCGTCCTTCTGCCACGACACGTACTTGCCGCTCTCGTTGCCCGCCACCTGGCCGGGGCCCGTGTTGCCCTGCGTGACCTGGCGCCCGTCCTTCTTGTCCGCGCTGGCCTGGGCCTTATCGCCCTTGCGCGAGTCCATGAAGATGTCCTGGCCCCACTCCTTGCTGAACTTCGTGTCCGGCTGGTTCTTGTCGATGAAGCCGGGCTTCTTCTCGGTGGCCGCGGACGGGCCAGCAACGGCGGGGGAGTTCGAGGCGGGCGTGGACGCGGGGCGGTTGGAGACGCGCATGGGAGACCTCGGGGGCGGCGAAGGAGGGGAGAGTCGGGGATTTGGAAGAGGGACCGGAGTGCTGCGTCCGGTCCGTGATGACCAATCCCTAGAGCACGGGGCGTGCCATGCCTCCGGCGAGGTGGTCTTCCTTCTGAAGCGCGTGTTTCGAGGGGTGCCCGGGCGGCCTGAAACTGGTGATGCGGATCATCAGCGCTGGTGACTCGTGTCACCAGGAGGCTCGTCCCGCGTTTCATGACGCCACGTCACAGGTGCCGTGACGACCCAGGCGTTTTTCGCGAGGAGCGCGTTCCGCATATTGCCTTCCGTTCCGGGGCGCACCGCTCCGGCCTTCACGAGGACGGCAAGACCATGGCGACGAAGATCGGGATCATCGGCAAGGGGAACGTGGGCGGCGCGCTGCAGCGGGGCCTGGCTCGCGCGGGGCACGAGGTGAGGGCGGTGGGCAAGGACCCGGCGGCCGTGCGTCAGACGGCGGCGTGGGCGGAGGTGGTGTTCCTGGCGGTGCCCTTCGGCGGGCTGGACGACACGCTCCGCGCGCTGGGCGACGCGGTGAACGGCAAGGTCGTGGTCGATGTGACGAACGCGCTGACCGCCGACATGCAGCTGGCGCTCGGCTTCACCACGAGCGGCGCGGAGGAGCTGCAGAAGAAGGCTCCCCAGGCGCGCGTGGTGAAGGCCTTCAACACGGTCTTCGCGCAGCACATGGACCAGGGACAGGTGAAGGGCGAGAAGCTCAGCCTGCTCGTCGCTTCGGATGACGCCGCTGGCAAGGAGCGCGTCCTGGGCCTGGGGCGCGACCTGGGCTTCGACCCGGTCGACGCGGGGCCGCTGGGCAACTCCCGGTGGCTGGAGTCGCTGGGCTACCTCAACATCCTGCTCGGCTACGTGCAGAGGCTGGGGCCGGACATCGGGTTCCGGCTGGTGCGCTGAGTCAGCGGCGCTTGCGTCCCGTGGCCAGCGGGGCCCTGGAGGCGAAGAGCTCCGCCACGAAGTCCAGGAACACGCGCACCTTGGGCACGGCGGACTTGTGCCGTTCGAAGAGGGCGAAGACGGTGCGTGGCTCGGGCTCGAGGTCTTCGAGGATGAGCTCGAGCTCGCCCCGGGAGAGGTGTTCGGCGACGTGGTACTCGTAGGTCTGGATGATGCCGAGTCCGCCCAGCGCTGCGTGCGTGAGCACGTTGCCAGAGCCGGCCATGAGCCTGCCCCGGGCGGCGAAGGTGACCTCGCCCCCTGGGCCCTTCAGCCGCCATGGGAGGGGGCCCGTGTTCGACAGGTACGCGATGCAGGTGTGCTCCCGCAGCGAGGCGAGCGTCCGGGGCCTGCCGTGCGCCGCGAGATAGGCGGGGGAGGCGACCAGGATGGAGCGCGCGCGGGCGAGCTTCCGTGAGACCAGGTCGGAGTCCCGCGTCGGCGCGAGGCGGAGGACCACGTCGACGCCCTCGGCGGTGGGGTCGATGATCCGGTCGCGGACCGTGAGATCGATGGACACGTCGGGGTAGCGCTCCAGGAACCGGGGCAACGCTGGCCCGACGACGTAGTCCGCGAGCGGGATGGGGACATCGACGCGCAGGCGGCCTCGCGGCGTGACGCTCGTCCGCGCCAGGGTGGCGTTGACCGCTTCGAGCTCCGCGAGCATGCGCGTGCAGTGCTCGTGGTACACGGCCCCTTCGTCCGTGAGGCTGAGGCTGCGAGTGGTCCTGTTCAGGATCCGCACGCCCAGCCGGCCCTCGAGCCGCGAGACGATCCGGCTCACGCCCGAAGGGGTCAGGCCCAGGTTCTCGGCGGCCCGCGTGAAGCCGCCCAGGTCGACGGCCTTGATGAAGACTTCGATCTCCGAGATGGAGTCCATGTTGTCGCCAGCTCACAGCCATTCATGACATGGCGTCAATGTGATGCGGTCATGCAGGCGAGCGCCCTGGCCTCAGGTGGGGCGCGCCCAGAGTTCGCGGAGGTCCGTCGGCAGCTCGCCCGCGATGTCGTCGCTTTCCCCCTCGGAGATCTGCGCCTGGATGGCGCTGAAGACCGCGCGGACAATGGGCTCGGCGTTCTCGGCTTCCACGCCCAGGTCCGTGGTGACCATCGCCAGCATCTCCGCCCGGCCAAACTTATGAGGCGGCGGCCCGGCTTCGTGGCGGTCGCACCGCACCAGGAGCTCGCGCAGCTTGTGGGGCAGCTGGGCCTCCATGTCGTTGTCCTCCTCGCCGAAGAGGCGCTGCTCCAGCACGCACAGCACGGAGAAGGCGGCTTGCTGGGCAGCCTGCTCGTCCTGGAACTGACCCACGTCGCGCAGGTACTTGAGGAAGGCCTTGTAGGTCTGAGACGTGCGGGACTCGTGGCGCATGCGGCGGCGCTCGTCGAGCGGGATGTCCGTGCTGCGGTGCGCGGGGCTTCCTGCCTGCTGCCCGGTGCCGGGGATGTCTTGCGCTGCCATGTCTGATTCCTCGTTCCTCGGAGTGGAGTCCGACCCCAAAGCTGGAGCGCTCGCGAGTCCGGAGGAAGGCACGCGCCGCCCTGCGAGCCGCCCGCTTCCCGTAGGCGGGGGCTGACGGAAAGCGCCTGCTCCCACCTCCTGTCATTGCCCTTGCATCGGGGCAAGCACATCCGAACCGTGAAGAGAGGGGCCGCATGGCGCGGTCGCTCTCTCCAGTGAGGTGCCGTCATGCGTGAAAGTCTTCGTCCCAGGGGAGAGGCCCTGCGCAGCGCAGCCCGCAGGATCGCGGTGCGAAGGGTAGAGGAGCCGGACACGCCCCTATTCCAGATCATCACGGAGTCAGCCCGCCACTTCGATCTCTCGCCAAGCGAGGAGCAGATGTTGCTGTCGGACCTGCTGCCCGAAAGCCCGGAAGCGCCCGCGCCCTGATGCGCAAGCCCTGGCGGGGGGAGGGGGGCTGGAAAGGCTGTGAGACCATGGAGTAGATGGGCGCCCATGAACCTCTTTCGACTGTCGGTTGTGGGCGTGGGTGTGGCGTTCCTGGTGGCGGGCTGCGGGGGCCGCCGGAGCAACTCCAAGGTGGACTTCTCCCAGATGGGGCCGTCCATCAACTCCAAGCGCTACGCGAACCTCGAGAAGATCGCCGCCAAGGATCTCAAGTGCGACCAGGAGCTGACGCCGCAGTACCTGGGTGAGAATCAGTACCAGATGATCGGCTGCAACGTTGAGGGCGTCTACGAGCTGAAATGCAAGGTGGGGCAGTGCTCCTGGATCCCGGACGTGAGGGCCCGCGCGGAGTTCGACATGGGCTGTTCACGGTTTGATCTCAAGACGTCCAAGCTGGATCCCGTCACTACGGGAGTCGCGGGCTGCGGAAAGCGCGCGGCGTACCGGCTGAGCACGTTGGGGCGCGGGTACTCGTGGATCCTGAACTCGCCCGTGGCCCAGGATGAGGTCCCTGCTGTGGCTCCCGCACTGGCGCCTGCGCCTACTCCGGCACCCCCGGACGAGGTGCCGGTGCCGACCGAGCTTTGAAGTGTATTGCCTTTGCCTGGATGGTGGGGCGGAGGCAACCACCAGGTGACGGGGCACTTCCGAAAGCGAAGGCATTCATGACGAACCGGTTGGTGGTATCCGTCCTTGTTCTTTCGCTGCTCGGTGCGTGCGCGAACCGACCTGGGCTCCGCCTTGACCTGGGGCAGGGGCGATCCATTGATTACGTGCCGCGTGCCCCCTCACGGTCGGTGGTGGTAGGGGCGGATGCATTCGAGGAGGCGCTCTCCGCCTGGGTCCTTGAGATCCCGCTCTCGCTTCGCTCAGAGCGGCAACCCTGGTTGGTTCGAGCCGCCTATCCGGGAAGCACGCCTGACGCAAGCTGGCGAAGCCTGATGCGCAAGAGCTTCGGAGGAATCTGTCGCGCGAACCAGGAGAGCGAGGATTGCCTCTCGCTCCTCGCCGACGTTTCAGCCTTGGGCGAGGCGGATAGGCTGGGCGTCGCGCTGGGCCTTTCGGTGGGCCCGCTGAAGTCGAGCATCGCCAAGGCAGTGGAAGACACCTTGGCGCCGCAGCTCTTCTACACCCTCATCGCGACAGGGCTCATTACCTGGGCGGTGCTCGCGGCCAATCCAGAGCCCGTCTTCACCAAGGCAGCCGCGATCATTTCCGCAATTCTCCTGATCTATCTGGGCGTTGAGACCTTCCTGACGGTGCTGGAGGCAAGTCGGGAACTGAAGCGGGCAACAGAGACGGCGACCTCCGCCCGAGAGTTGGATCAGGCAGGGCAGCACTTTGCGAATCGTATCGGGCCGGAGGTTGCGCGTGTTTTCGTCCTCGCGGTGACGGTCGTGGTGAGTCAGGGGATGACCGGAGGCGCGGCGTCATTGGCGTCACGGCTCTCGAGAATGCCCGGCTACCCCGAGGCATCGGTGGTGGGCGCAACCCGAGTCGGAATCGAACTGGCTCACGTAGGGCAGGTGAGTGCGGTTGCCATCGCAGGCGACACCATCGTCGTCTCACTTCCTGCGACGGTGGTTGCGATGGTGGCCCGGAATGGAGCAGGAGCGAACAGCAATCCAGGTGGTCTTCGGTACTGGAGGTCGTTCAGCGGCCTCAAACGAGCCCTTGGCCCGGCGGGAGATGGAAAGCAGTGGCACCACATCGTCGAGCAAACACCGGGCAACGTGAATCGGTTTGGGCCCGAGGCCATCCACAACACCGAGAACGTCATTCAGCTGGAACAAGGACTGCATAAGCGGTTGAGCGGTTTCTATTCATCGATTCAACAAGAAATCACCGGCTCGCGGATCCTGACGGTGAGACAGTGGTTGAGCACGCAGTCCCTTGATGCTCAGCGCGATTTCGGCCTGCAGGCCATCGAGAAGATCCAGAAGCGAATTTGGGGAGTCTGGAAGTGACGATGGAAAAGCTCGTGGAAGCGTTCGCACGGCATGTGGCGGCCCAGAATGATGCAGTCCGGCAGGGCGATGCGAAGACCGCGAACAAGCACGCCAAGAAGGTGAACGAGACTTTCGACAAATTGTGTGCGCACGGGAACGCGGGTCGGGATGCGCTCGCGACCCTGTTCGTTCATCCGCGCATGGACGTCCGGGTCAAGGCGGCCGCCTTCCTCCTCCGCCATCGAACGGATGAAGCCAAGGCCGTCCTCAACGAGGCTGCTCAAGGTCAGGACCTTGTTTCTTTCGCTGCCTCCGAGGCGCTGAAGCGCTGGGCGGAAGGAACCTGGGCGCTGGATCCCGGGTAGGGACTGCTCAATCCCGCCAGACAAGCCCACTTGAGACATGTCTCGCCCCCCCCCTGAGACATGTCTCATTTCCTGAGAAATGTATTATGAGCACAAATGTCGTGTTTCTTGCGGTCTCGCCGGAAATAATTCACGAGACCCATGAAACTCTACGGACAGATAGAAACCTCGGAGCCTGGCAGCCTGGAAGCATGCACGGTGCTGCTGGGCCAGTCGCCCAACACGCCCCTCTTCACCGCTGAGTTCACGAGCCCGCAGGGTGGGTTCTTCTTCCAGAAGATCACCGCCTCCGCGCTTCCCTTTCCCCTTTCGCTCCATGTCCTCCGCTCGGGGGTTTCCGTCGTGGAGCACTCCTTCGCCGACAAGGCCGCGCTGAACGCGGTGCTGGTCGCGGAGAGCAAGCCCGCCGCGGCGGACCGGCGGGTCATCCTCCATCTGCCGGCGCTCGCTCCCGCGGTGAAGGTGGCCCCGCGCACGTCGGTCACGACGATGGAGGCCGCGACAGCGCCGAAACTGGTGGTGGAGTTCATCTCCGTCCTGGGCGCGGTGGAGAGCTCCGCTGGCTCCGTCTCGGGGTACACCCTGGAGGTCTCCTGTCCGGACACCATCGCTGGAGACAGCGAAGTCACCCCCATCCACCAGGAGTTCCTGCTCGGGCCCACGGGCGCCTTCCAATTGGGGCTTGCCCTCACCGGCCGCATCTCCAGCAGCCCTCTCACCTTCGTGGTGCGCACCCCCAACGGCCTGCCTACCCGGCTCGTCTCTCCGACGCACCTCACCGTGAGCCAGGCCGCGAAGATGGCGGTGGTGAAGGTGCAGGTGGAGCCGTTCTCGCCCAACGTCCTCGTTCCAAGCTCCAGCGCGCCCACCACCCGTGTCCTCAAGGGGCGCCTGGTGGACCCCACGGGCAGGGCGCTGACGCGGCAGCAGATCCTCTTCCAGGCACTGCGAGGAGACGGGACGAGCCCCCCGCTCAAGGTGTCCCTCGCCGCGGTCACCACGCACAGCAGCGGCAACTTCTCCGTGGTGGTCCCCAACGAGCCGTTCCTCGGGGCCCACGCGGTGGTCTCCTCCCGTCCCGACGAGGAGCTCCCCATCGTGCTCAACGCGGATGGGACCTTCCCCGCGTTCACGCTGCTGGTCGTCGCGACAGGGAGCACGACCGAGGCCGCCAGCGGTGAAGACGACTGCGCCTGCACTGACCCGACCCCGCGCCTGCCGGGCACGGAGGAGCTCGTCGCCAACGAGTCCAGCTACTCGCAGGATATCGGCGGCTCCTGCGTCAACTTCACGGTCCCCAACCGGTCGCTGGAGGAGTTCAGCCACTACGCCATCGTCCGCACCACGGACCCGCGCGGCCAGCTCGTCCCCATCCGCGAAGCCCCCGCCTGGGAGTGGAATGGCGACACCTCCGACCCGGCCGGCTACGCCCGTCATCTCCACCGCACCTTGCGGCAGACGCTGGGGAGCAAGAACCCCCTGCGCTGGGACGACGACGCCAGCGACTATGAGCTGTATCAAGCCGTGTCGCTGGCGCACGGCCACGTGCTCCACTTCAAGCAGACCTTCAAGGCGGACGGCTACTCGATGGGGGACCTGCTCTATTCCCTGCCGCTGGCCCCCGGGCAGAAGAAGCAGCTCGTCATCTACGACTGGAACCGGGAGGACGGGGCCTCGCGCGATGAGGCCACGGTGGCCGAAGAGGGGCTGACCCACAACCTGTCGAGAGACCGCGACATCGACGAAATCCTCAGTGGGACCGTCCAGGAGTCCATGCGGGGTGGCAGCTCGGCCAAGACGCGCGGCTTCTCCTTCGGCATGGGGGGCGCTGGCAGCGGCAGCAAGAACGGCGTGGCCGTGGGGTTGTCCACCGGCTTCAGCATCTCCGGCGGTTCAGGGACGTCCTCCGCGTGGCAGGACAACACCCGCGACATGACGTCCAGCCTTCACAACCGGCTGCGTGACGCCACCATGCAGGCGACGTCCTCCGTGCGCAGCCAGCGCTCCACCGTCGTCACCAGCGCGAAGCAGGGCGAATCGCTCTCCGTGCAGACCGAAGTGGTGGCCAACCACAACCACTGCCACGCGTTGACCATCCAGTACTTCGAAATCCTCCGGCACTTCGTCATCGAGCAGCAGGTGGTGGACGTCCAGGAGTGCCTCTTCGTCCCCTTGATGATGAGCCTCTTCACGGACGCGAAGATCCTCCGCTGGCGGGAGTGCCTGTCCGAGCACCTGCTCTACTCCCTGGAGACGACCCGGGGGCAGGAGCTGCGCCGGGGCTTCGACGCGCTGGATCGCATTGCGCGGAACTACCAGGGCACGGACTTCCCCCGCCGCGTGGAGTCCTCCGGCGCGGTGACCTTCCTGCCCTACAGTGAGGAGTCCATCGAGGAGTTCTCGGGTGAGCTCCAGCTCCGCCTGACGCTGAGCAGGCCGGCGGATCAAGCGGATGGGTCGATTGACGCCGCCGCCTGGGCCACCCTGAGCCATGTCTTCCTGGGGCTGGACATCCAAGGCATCCGCAACCTATTCCTCAAGCTCTCCATCGAGGAGCGCGAGCGCACCTTCCAGACGCAGCACGCCCCCGCGCTCGCCCGCAACTTCGTCGAGCAGCTTCGCTTCGAGGCCATCCTCGCGGACGGAACGACGGTGAAGGACCTGCGGCTGGACTGCACCCTGCTCACCGACTACGCCCCGGGCCGGCTGTTGACCGTCTCCGTGCGCTCCACGCGGACCACGGACATCAAGGCGCTCAAGGCAGGGGTGGCCCAGCAGCCCTTCACCGGCACCCCCGCGGACCTCAAGCGCAGCCAGATTGTCGGACTGCGGCTGAGCTCGCCCAGCCTGAGTCTGTCGGGCAGCTTCGCCGTCGTCGACCGGGGCACGCTGCGCTACCGCACGCCCCACTTCAGCGGGACGCTGGTGAACAACCAGGCCATCCGCAACGACATCGGCTTCGCGGATCAGATCTACCTGCCCACGCCCATGAAGCCTGAGGAGCAGCGCAACCCCTGGCAGGAGGACCAGCGGCTGGCCCAGCAGCTCCGGGATCACCTCAACCAGGAGAACCTGGAGTACTACCACCACGCCATCTGGTGCCACGGCATCACGCCGCACCGCCGGTACATGATGCTGGACCGCATCCATCTGGCGCAGGACGAGTTCAACTCCATCTATGCGCAACGTGGAGTGCTGGGCCGCTCCCTGGCCTCACTGGTGGAGAACCGGCTGCTGGGGGTCGCGGGCAACTCGCTCGTGTTCCCGGTGGCCCGTGGCCTCAACCTGGACCCCACCTACGAGATGGGCACCCCGGACCAGAGCGGCAGTGGGGCCATTGCCCATGCCTCACTGCTGGAGCACTACCAGACGGAGGCCGAGCGCGAAGGGGGGCAGGGCGCGGTCTTCCGCCTGAGCGTGCCTACGCCCGGAGTCTTCGCGGAGGCCGTGCGCGGCGCCTGCAACGCTTGCGAGCGCATCGATGACACGCGCTTCTGGAGATGGGAGCAGTCGCCCTCGGACGAGCCCACCGCCATCAACCCGGTGAGCACGGACAGCCGCTACCAGACGCCGCAAAGCACCACGCCCACCGCGCTCCCGCAGCCCATCGTCAACATCCAGAACGCACCGGCCGCGCCGGATCCCACGGGGGTGGGCTCGCTGCTGAACGCACTCACCCAGGTGAGCCCGTTCGCCAACCTGACGGGCCTGGACCAGAACCAGAAGAACGCCCTGGCGGCGATGACCTCCAACCAGGAGACCGCACGGGCCTTCGGGGAGATGGCCACGAAGCTCGCGCTGTCAGCCCAGAGCAGCCGCAACTCCGCCGTCCTGAACGAGCAGATCGACAAGGCCTTCCCTGCCGCCAGATCCCCGGCGAAGAACCAGGAGTGGAAGGAGCGGTTGCTGAACGCGCAGCTCGGCGGCGATTCCCAGGCGTCGAGCTCGAAGGCGTCGCCGCTGGATCAGTTGGACCTGGGTCAGACCATCGACGCGGTCCGCGGTTCGCCTGGCATGGAGGTGGACGTGGGGCCGTCCAAGGTCGCGGTTCGCAACCGCTCGGGCACCCGGAGCGCCAGCTCCGCGGTCTCCACGCCGGTGGTCCCGGAAGAGCAGGAGCCGTCGCCCCCGACGGAGTGGCCTTTCATCGAGGGCTACTCGCAGATCACGGCGGCCTACCCGCGACTGACGCAGATCCTCGAAAGCTCCAGCGTCTTCCGTCAGTCCGTCATCGAGCCCTTCGCCAACCGCGGCGCCGCCGACTACGTCCCGTTGATCATCGAGGTCACTCCGAACGCCACGCGCGGCATCGATGGTCAGTGCATCATCGAGGTGCGGGACCCTGCCGACACGACGACGCCGGGCGGATCCTGGATTCCGCTTCACCAGCTCACCCGGGACCTCGCCGGGTTCGACATGTCTCGCGACGTGCGGATCCGCGTCCATATCGCGATGAGGGGACAGGCCACCACGCACCCGGGCGGCATCCTCTTGATCATCTCCCATGAGTGGGCGCTGCATGGGCTTAGCAACCGCGAGACGATTCTCCACGCCCGGAGCGGTAACTGGACGCTCAATGAGCTTCGCGACTGCTACATCGCCGATATGGTCAGCCATCAGGACCACCGGCAGATTGCCTCGAGCACCCATGCGACGTACGAAGCGGTGAACGATGAGCTGGAGCAGTTGCTTGCCGATATGGACCCGCCGGTCACGGTGAGGATCAAGCCATCCTATGTTGACGAGGGGACCCGACTGCTGCCGCTGCCCGCCCGTGTCGTCGCGCCCCAGAACACCCGGATCCACGCATTGAACCGCCAGCACAACCTGTACACGGCCCACCAGATGTTCGCGTTCGAGCGCGACATGGAGAAGACCTACAAATACAATCCGACCCATCCCATGAGCTACCTGCGGTCGGCCACGCCGGCCGACGCCTTCCCGTGGGAGTACCTCGATTCCGACCAGGGTCGGCGGTAGGGGACGCCGGGGCCGCGCCAGCGCGGCCGGGCGGGTGCTCCGGACTCCTCTCGGAAGGGGGGAGTCCGGAGCAGCTCGTCACTTGGTCGAAGCCACGGGGGCACCCTGCGCAGTGCAGGGACCCGGACACTCCCTTGTTTCAGATCATCACGGAGGCAGCCCGCCACTACGACCTCTCGCCAAGTGAGGAGCAGATGTTGCTGTCGAATTGACTGTCCGAAGTTCGGTAGCGTCCGCGACTGATGCACGGGCAGGGGAGGGGCTGCGAGGCCATGGAGTAGATGAGCGCCCATAAGCCTGACTCGACTGTCGGTGGTGGGCATGGGCGTGGGTGTGGCGTTCCTGGTCGTGAGCTGCGGGGGGCGCCGGCGCAAATCCAAGATGGATTTCTCCCAAATGGGGCCGTCCATCAATTCTAAGCGCTATGCGAACCTGGAGAAGTTCGCCGCCAAGGATCGCAAATGCCAGGAAGAGCTGACGCCGGAGTACCTGGGTGAGAACCCAGTACCGGATGATCGGCTGCAACACGGAGGGCGTTTACGAACTGCGCTGTATCATGAGGCAGTGCGCCTGTATTCCGGACGTGAGGCTCCGCGCCGACGCCAGTGCCTGCTTCGGTGCCCGAGGACGAGGCCCCAGTGCCGACCAAGCATCGAGAAGGGCGTCAATTCCTTCCGGTAACGACCCAGCGAATGGATTGATGGGCCGCCCGCTCAGGGGATGTCTGCTCGCTCAATCTCGGGACCAACTCTACGTCGAAGGACGTAGAGACCTACTCGTTAAAGCCTTCAAGCAGAGCAAGTTCGTCAGTCACGCCAGGTAGCAATGAACGTTCGCGCCATCGCCGGAACAGGGAGTCCCAAAGCTGGCGTGTGGTCCTGTTTCTGCCTGTAATCTCCAAGATACGGCCGAGAACGGAGAGTACATGGGGGTGTTGTGCGACCCCAATCAAATCTGCCGCATAAGCCAGTTGCAGGCCAATCGGATGACTTAGACTGGCGAGGTCTGTCATTATGTTGCCGCTTTCCTTGAACTCATCGACCCCGCCGCCTGGATGCAGAACCGACAGCGTAAGGGCTCCGGCGCGAATATGAGGGGGGATTTGGCTGTCTGTGTAAATCTCACGAAGACCGTCAATTCTCGGGGCGTAAATAACAGCCAGGCGCGAACAGCGTTGTCCTGGCGAACTGGTTTGATCCGAGTCGTCGAGTCGAGCGAACAGCGGCCCATTCAAGTTGAGGCTGAAGAACGACACAAGCGACGATGCAATTATGCGAAGAAACTCACCTTCGCGCTCTAGATCTATTTCAAACGGCTGAAAATCAACTTGCAAAGGAAGCAATGGCCAGAAAGCCACTTTGATTTCGTGAGCATGGGTGGCCAGAAGACTCCTGATGAGATGCGCGTCGTTGTCGACACGGTCGAATACCCTTCCCCAAGAGTGAGGATATGGAAATAGGTGTGTCGCATCTAGGCTCCAAACATCAAAGAGCGCAGCAAGTGTCGCTGGTTCTGTGAGGCTTGGCCTTGTCGTTCCATGTCTTGACCAATTTCCGCACCAAAGCTCGGTTGCGACATGGGGATACTGCTTGATTAGTCGAAACATGTCATTGGGCCGAAATTGGCTCTCTGTGCTATCGAAATGAAATTGTCGATGCCAGTATGTCTTCATTGAGATCCCCCCGAGCTGTCCGCCCTGAAGGCTGGCGTGAAAATCACTGTCAGAGAGGTTGCGGATTGCATTCAATACTCTGGCGGGCGATATCAATCTGGAATTCGGGATTGGGATTGTGGATCGCAAGAAAATAGGCAGTATGTCTATTGCCGTCCAATGTTCGCCCAGATCAAGAAGGAGACGGTAGTAGCTGGCCACAGTTTGATGGGTGGCGTAACTCGCTGCGCTTCTGACTATGCGCCAAACTCCCGTTGTTTCCTCGGATGCTGATATTTTTCGCAAAGATTCAAGATTCTTCTCTTCGGGGACGCGGACGAGGGGATGAACAGTGACAATGCCAAAGTGGTCTGCATTTGCTGGGATTCGCGTGGTCTCGGGAGACGGGCTAATGATCTCAATGGCGAGCTCAACTGTTCGAAGTTTTCTCTGTTGCGCGTTCTGTGTTAGTCGCTGAAGCCAATTTTTGCTGGATTGAGGTCGTCGGCCAAGCAGCAACTGAAGTGATGCGGCACTGAAATGCCCACTCAGGTCGCTCGTTAGGAAGTCGAAAAGCATGTCGGACTTCCATGTAGAATTGTGCGAGGTGTTGCGGGCGGCGAAATGGAAGTCTACTCTGATAGTTTCATAAAAATCTTCGGGGGATAGTGATTTCCAGATTTCAATGTTGGCGCTCAGGTTCTCAGAATCTTCGCTCGACTGGGACCAGAGGTATCTGGATGCTCCAATTGCCTCTTGTGGTCTGCATTGTGCCATATGGCTTGACATGACGTCAGTCAGCCAAAGTCGAGACTCCTCACCTTGCGTCGCCAGGAGTGAGTCCAAGCAGCGCATGTCGGAGGATGTTGCGAGTGGGGTCAGTCGATCGCGAAAGAGATTTCGGAGGCTTTTGTTTTGCTCAAGGACTCCATCCTCAATGAGTCGAGCCACAATGGTCGCGCCAATTGCCATTCTCTGGCCGATGAGGCGAAGTGGGCCACTGCCATCAACCTCGTCGACCTGCTGAAGTGCTTCAATTGCGACGCTTAGTTCTGTCCGTCGCCCCTGTTCAACAAGAGCGCTAATGAGGAAGTGCATGACTTCGCGCCAGTGCACATTGCTTATTGTTTTGCCAATATTCGTTCGAAGCGTGTCGATTTCGACGCCTTCATAGATGTGTTCAGCGGCGAAGAATTCCTGGAGTTGCCGTATGTCAAATCGCAGCTTCGTCCCGTCATCCGGAGTGCTAATGAGGACGAGTCGCTGCGTCGCGGCCTGCATTAGTGTTTCCGTGATTGACTTTGTGTTTTTTGTCTTTCTTTCATTAACAATGTTGCTTACGAGCCTGTTGAAGTCTTCGCGAGGCAGGCTTGACTGGGCGCCGACAGCCGTCTCTGCAAGCGAGTGCAGTGTGAATCCCAGCTTGTTATGCACCGCCTTAAGTAACTCCGTGTCTTGCCTGAGTAGGTTTGATAGATGCTTGTCTGGCAGATTCCTGTTTGCTTCTCTGGCGCGAATGACTTCATAGAACTGGTTATACATTTCCCATTTGCGTTCGGGTGGTTTCTTGCCGCCTCGAACAACTACAGCCATGATGTGTGCCTGGAGGGGGGTTGTCATCAATTCGCGTATTGTTGTTGATTGCGTTGCACTCCTGAGGGTGGCGAATGCTTCCTCGGCTTCAGGACTGGAGCGGTCGAGGCGCACCAGGGGTTCTGCGCAGGCCAATGCTTGGCTCACGGTCAGTGGCGTAAGCTCAATTCGGACCGAAAGGGCTATGTTGTCAAATTGGCCTGAATATCCCTGTGGGCGTGACGTGCAGATGGTAAGGGCATCGCCTTCCATTGATGTTAGGCGAATGAACTTCTTCACCTCTGATGCTATGTCGTCCTTTAGTTCTCCAGGAACCTCGTCTAGCCCGTCGAAAACAACGAGCCAGCTCTTGAGAGTCAGCATTCGCTTTAGAGTGCCAACCAGGACCGGCTGTTCGAGGGCTTTAGATAGGCGGCCTTTCAGGTAGGACAGCACTCCTCTGAACGTGTCTGCCCCTTGCTCCCCATACCACTGAGCATAATCTTTGAGTTCAATGTGGATAGGAACTCTTGGGGCATTTGGCCACGTGCCTTTAGGCTTTGCGACTGCTTCTATCTCGCAGGCTAGCCGTCTTGCCTCGGAGGTTGATGGAAACGACGACTCCTGGGAGAGAATCAGGGCTGCGCGATGAATTTGACAGAAATATTGGCCGAGGGTCGACTTTCCATTCCCCGGTCCGCCCTGGATAAGCCAAACAGGAGAGCGTTTGGGATGGCTCCTCCATGAAGCCCAGTTTTCATTTTGGGGTGGGTCATTGCCTGGGCGGTGGCTTTGGGCGGCGGCCTCGGAGAGGGTTTTTATTACCAGGCCCCGGAGTGAATGGGCCTGATTTTTGAATGGAAGATCTACAAATAGCCTGTGTACGCCTGGCCGACTGTCGACGCTCGCTCCCGCCTGCTCAAGCTTGGTGTACTTCTGTTCTTCGATTCCTGAGGATATGAGCTCTTTGAGTATTTGGTCTGCGGTCGCGCGGTCATCTTGGATTGCAGCTGCTAGTTCGGTGAGTATGTGGCCTGGGGTTAGAAAATGCCCATATCGAGAGGAGATGGCTGGATGTTCTGAAAGCAGGTCGAGTATCTTGCGTCCACCCCAAATATCAAATTGGCGCTCTAGTCCCGGACGAGCCTTTTTGACTAATTCATGCGCCTTCTCGAATGATCCGGTTCGGGGATCTCCAGATGGATCGATATTTGTGGCGATAATCCATATGTCTGGCCATATGCGTTGTTTTCTGCTGTCTGAGAACTTGCTTAGCTCTTCCTTTATTTGATTAAGCAGCCATGCTTGAGGGTTGGCTGATAGGTGTGGAGCGTGAAACTTTGATTGTATGTACCAGCGGCCAGCCCATCGCTCCGCTTGGCTTGGATATGGGGCTTCGCCTCTGAAGTATCCATCGCGCCCCCCGTCTGGGCCTGGTGCGAAACCAGTATGGCCTGAGCCGAGGATGTGGAGTGCAAGCGCATTTACAAGGTGTTCAAAGGATGAGGGTGTTAGCTGTGTGAGTTCGTGTGTTGTCATTGTGTTAGTCCTTCCATAGGATTTTCCAGGGATGCTTTCGCAAGTCAGTGACTAGGGTTCGTAGCTCATTATAAAGCGCCGGGTCCTTGAGCAGCGCGCCTCCGGTTCCTTCACCGGAGTCGAGCTGGCCGAGGATCCGGTCCGCCTTGGTGGCGATCTGTTCCAGCTGTCCCGCTGCCGCCGTGAAGCGCTGGAGGGCCAGCTTCACCTGCTGTCCGTCCTCGGGCGTCAGCGGGCCGGTCACCGCCGCCAAGCCGTCCAGGGTTGTTCCGGCGGACTTCGTCAGGCCGGGGAGGTCCTTTCGCATCAGGGCCGCCACGGCGGAGGCGTCGTCCAGGAGCCTTGCTCCCTTGCCTCCGGGCTGCATGGACTCCTTGGCCAGCTGCGCCAGCTGACGCAGGTCCTTTGACGCCGCCGCCAGCTCCGTGGCCAGGACCTTCACGTCGCCTTTGTTCTCCGTCAGGACTTCGTCCAGTGTCTTCGCCAATCGCGACACGTTGGCGGCCAGGCCCGTGACGGCCTCCGGGTCCTTCTCCAGCATGTCTGACAGCAGCGTTACGAACTTGGACAGCTGTTCCGACAGCAGGTCCAGGCGCGGCGCATCCACTCCTCGGAGCGCTTCCTTCTCAGGCAGCGGTGCTTCCGCGTTGCCTGGGTTCAACTCCAGATAGGGCTCACCCAGCAGGCCCACCGTTCCCACCGTCACCCTGGCGTCCTTGCGCAGGGCGCTCCTTGCCTCGGGCTCCACGGACAGGTCCATGCGGACGGGGAGGGGGAGGCCCTTCGCGTCCCTTCGGTCTGCCAGGAGATGGATGGTGTCCACCTTGCCCACCTGGACGCCTCCCAGCTTCACCGGGGCTCCCTGCACCACGTTGCCCGTGTGTGCGAAGTCCACTTCCAGTTTGGCGCCTCGGCCCAGCGTCAGCTCTCCCATCAACCAGAGCAACACCAGCACTCCCACCAGCGCCGCGAGCACCAGCGCTCCGACCTTCAACTCCAGGCGTTGCTCATCCATCCGTCGCGCCCTCCATGAATGGCGCTGTCAGCGTCCGCAGCTCCGGGGCAGGGGACTCCAGGAAGCCCTCCGGACTCCCCAGGTACGCGTTGCGTCCCTTCGCCACCACCAGCACCCGGTCCGCGATGCCTCTCAACTGCCGGTAGTCGTGCGACACCACCAGCGCCCCCAGGCCCTGCTCCTTCAACGACGCCAACACCGCCTCCACCTGCATCGCCGCCCTCCGGTCCAACCCCGTCGTCGGCTCGTCCAACAGCAGGTAGCGCGGCTTGAGCACCAGCGCCCTCGCGATGGCTGCCCGCTTCTTTGCCCCGGGCCCCAGCTCCGGCGGCAGCCGGTCCGCCCATTCCTTCAGGCCCACCTTCTCTAGCGCCGTCTCCACGGCTTCCTCCGGGGCGTTCGGGTCCGCGAGGCGCACGTTCTCTCGCAGCGTCCTCCAGTCCAGCAACGCGGGGCCCTGCACCAGGTACGGGGCCCGGCGGCGGAGTGTCACCAGCGTCCTCTCCGGCTGCGTGTCCACCCGTTCGCCGAACAGCGTCACCTTGCCGGCTTCGGGCTTGAGCAGCCCGACTGCCAGCCGGCACAGCACGCTCTTGCCGGAGCCGCTCGCTCCCGCAATGAACGTCAGCTCCTTCGTGGAGACCTGCGCGCTCAGGCCGTCCAGGACGCGGCGGCCCTGCTCGAAGGCGATCGCCACGTCCTCGAAGAGCAGCGTGTCCGGACCGGTGTCATTCACAGGCGCACGAACTGGAACGCAAGCGACACCGTCAGGTCAATCAACAGACATCCCAGACTGGCCGCCACGACGCCTTCCGTCGTGGCCTCGCCCACCGCCTCCGCGCCACCCCGGGCGTTCAACCCCGCCACCGCCGCCGCGAGCGGGATGTACAGCCCGCAGGCCACGACCTTCAGCCCTCCGACGAGCACGTCCCACCCATCCACGTACCTCGCGTCCATGAATGCCCGGCCGTCGATGTTCAGCGCCACGCTCGCCACCAGCACCGCTGACGCCGTCGCCGCGATGGTCCCCAGCACGCTCAGGAGCGGCACTCCGACCAACCCCGCCACCACCCGGGGCGCGACGAGGTCCGCGTACGGATCTCCCGCAGACATTTCTAGCGCCTCCACCTGCTCGTTCACACTCATCGTGGCCAGCTCCGCGGAGTGGCTTGCGCCTGCTCGCGACGCCGTCAGCAGCGCCGACACCGCGGGGCCCAGCTCGCGCACCAGCATCTCGAAGTAGGCCGGGCCCAGCACCGCCACGTTGCCGATCAGCTTCTTCGCCTGCGCGTTGGCGATCATCACCAGCACCGCGCCGAAGAAGGCCATGCCGGACATCACCAGCCACACGCTGCGCCCGCCCAGTTCGTGCACCTGCGCCAGGGTTTCACGCCACGGGATTCCCTCCCGCGCGCCCGCCCGTACCGTGCGCGCCAGCATCACTCCCGGCGCCCCGAAGAAGAGCAGCACGCGCTTCATGCGAGCACCTTCGACAGCAGCGTCGTCAGCAAGAAGTCCAACAGGAAGATGGCCGCGCAGCCCAGCACCACCGCGCTCGCCGCAGCCTCTCCCACGGCGCGGGCTCCTCCCTTGGCCCGGAGCCCCACCGCCGTGGACACCAGCGAGATGGCCAGCCCGAACGCTCCTGTCTTCACCACGCCCCCGAGGATGTCGGACGGGCTCAGCATCTGCGCGAACGTCCCGAAGAACACCCGCACCGGCAGGTCCAACGTGAGCTTCGCCGCCACCGCTTCGCAGAGGATGGACACCAGGAACGTGAACGTGCTCAGCCCCAGCATGCTCAGCTCCATGGCCACCACCCGGGGCGCCACCAGCAGCGCGAACGGATCCAGGCCAATGCCTCGCAGGCCTTCAATCTGTCCGCCCACCTTCAGCGTGGCCAGCTCCGCCGCGTTCCTCGCGCCGATCCGCGCCGACATGATCAGCCCCAGCAGCAGCGGGCCGAACTCCCACAGCACGCCGTAGCCCGCGGCCCATCCCAGGAAGGCCCTCGCTCCGAAGCGCTGGATGTAGAGCGAGGCCTGCACCACCACGATGACGCCCGCCAGCGCCGCCGTCGCCAATGCCAGCGGCAGCGACCCGTAGCCGAACTGCACCAGCCCTCGCGCCAGCTCGCGCCGCTCCAACCGGCGCAAGCCCCAGGCCGTGCGGCCCGCGACCAGGGCCAACGCTCCCACGCCGCCCACCGCCCGCATCGCCGAGCGTCCCAGCCAGGCCAGGGCGGTGGTGCTCACGGGTGCTGGGACCGCGGAATCATGCGAGGGCCTCGTCCGGCGCGCTTTCGAGCTGCGGCGCCGGGGCCCCATCGTGCACCAGTCTGCCGCTTCGCAGGTACAACCAGCGGGGCAGGGGAAGATCCACCGGCGCTTCCGGCGCCGCCACCAACAGCGTTCCCTGGCCAGCGACCTCCAGGAGCACCCTCGCCACCTGACGCGCCGTGCCGGGATCCAGGCCCGCGAACGGATCATCCGCCAGCAGCACCGCCGGCCTCGCCGCGATCGCCCTCGCGAGCCCCGCGCGCTTCTTCATGCCGCCGGACAGCCGCTCCGGCAGCGTGTCCGCCGCGTCCGCCAGGCCCACCGAGCGCAGCACCGCGTCCGTCCGCTCGCGGGCCTCGTCTTCAGGCACGCGACGACGGAGCAGCGGCTGCATCACGTTCTGGCGCACCGTCAGCGAGTCGAAGAGCGCATCCGTCTGGAACACGAAGCCGAACGACGCTTGCTGCGCGCGCCGCTCCGGCGCAGAGAGCCTGGAGACGTCCTGTCCGTCCCATGTCACCTGTCCAGAGGATGGGCGCAGGAGGCCCGCGAAGGCCTTCAGGAGCGTCGTCTTGCCCGACCCCGAACGTCCCAGCACCAGCGCCTGCGTGCCGGGCGGGACGTGGCAATCCGTGGGCTCCAGCACGGTCCGAATATCGTAACGGAGGGTCAGGGCTTCGGCGCGCAGGTCCATGGTGGGGCGGTCAACGCGTCGTGACGAAGCTGGCGGCCGCGCCCCGGTCCCCCGAGGTGACGACCCCCGTGGGCGTCTTCCCGTCCAGGGAGCGCAGGGCCCGGGCTGGAGAATTCACGTCGGTGTAGACGACGCTCCACTCGTTGCCGTTGAAGAAGAGGACGGCCCCTCCGTTGCTGCCCGCCTCGATGGTCGCCACGTAGACCGCGGTCTTTCCAAAGGCCACGACGTCCTGGAGGTCGCGGCTCGTGTAGGGCGAGGGCAGGGGCTTCATCGCGCTCCACACTCCGTCGGTCCGTTCGAAGGCCATTCCGTTGTCGCCCACCGCGTAGGCGTAGTTTGCGTTGACGACGTGGACGCCTCGCAGTTCGCCCGTGAGTGTCGTGGAAATCGCCTCTTCGCTCCAGGTGGAGCTTGCCGCGTCGAACCGGAACGCGACGGGCTTGGCGCTCCTGCTTCCCACGGCCAGGAGCGTGTCCGGGCGGCCCGCGGCGCTGACGGCGCGCAGGCTTGCGTCCAGCTGGTTCGCCTGCGTCTGTTCCGGAGCGGCGGGAGGCGTCCACCGGAAGCTCCTGCCACCCCCTGTGACTCCGTAGAGCGTCGGCGCTCCCGATGGATTCTCGATACCGATGAGGCCGTTCACGACCTGGGGGACGTTGTTGGTCTCCAGCGTGCACTCGTCCGCGGTCACGGTCACCCGCGCGAAGCGGCCGGAGTTGTTCTTGCCGCCCGCGAGGAACAACTCCCCGGAGGCCGCGAACCACGCGTCCTTCCAGTCACCGTCGCAGGTGACGTACCTGCCCCCAGTGAAATCCATCTGGGATCGGGCCAGCTTGCCGCCATCCCCCGCGACCCAGATCGTCGTCGTTCCATCCGTCGCGGTCGCATTCCATTTCGTGCCGTCGGTCACCGCAGGCGTCCTCCAGTTCAGGCTGCACGCCAGACCATTGTCGGCCACGCCGCTGCAATCGTTGTCGATCCGGTCGCAGACCTCCGTCAGGTCCGGTGAGCGGAAGCGGGAGCTCTCGTCACAGTCGGATGGATCCCTGCTCGCGTTCGCGGGGATCGGTCCGCACTTCCGGCCCGCCTCCGTGCCCGCCTTTCCGTCTCCATCCGTGTCCAAGTAGTAGGGAGCGGGGACGGCGGTGTTGGCGCAGACGCTGCCCCCATTCGTGCCGCCACAGGCCGTCACTCCCTCGCAGTCGAGCGTGTCACGGCACGTCCTGCCCACGTCGAACGACTCGTCGTTCACGCCATCGCAGTTGTCGTCCTTGCCATCGCACCGGAACTCCACCTGATCCGGGTGAACCAGAGGGTCGCGATCGTTGCAGTCGCCGGTGCGGGAAGCGGTCAGCGCGGGCCCCTCGCATGCCACCACGCGGGGCGGCAGGAGCCCGTTGCCGTAACCATCGCCATCATCGTCCGCGTACCAGGGCTTGGGACCGCCCACGGTCTCGTCGCGGTCGTTGCAGTCCGTGCCGCCTTCGGACGAAACGACGTAGCCGTCGCCGTCGCCATCCGTGGCCGCCAGCAGCAGCTCCACCGGTGTGATGCCGTCCTTCGCGAGGCTCGCGGTGGCCTCCGCGATCGCCACCCGGGCGCCTTCGCAGGACTGCTCGTGTGCCTGGGCCAGGAGCTTCACGTCGTTGCTCCAGCCTGCCTGCCGGAACACCGCCACGGACAGCGTGCCCGGAGGCGCACCGGCGGACACGTTCACGTCCTTCGTGACGTGCCGGGACACCTCCGCCTGATCCGTGACGGTCAGCGTCACGCACCCCGGCCGAAATCCTTCGTAATGAACCTGCACCTTCAGGGCGGCGGACTTGAGCTCATCGCCCTTGGAGCACCCCGCGAGAGTGCTCGCGAGCACAGCGACCAGGAATAAACGCATGGGACACGCATTCTGGGGCGCGCCCACACCCGGAGTAGGGCGATGTCGCCACCCGTCGGCAATTCAACCCGAGAGCCTTCTTCCCCGACCCTTAGTCCGCTGCGCGAGGCATCGTCCAGACACGCACCGCTCATCACCCCCCAGATGACGGCTTCCGTGTATAGGGGCCGCTGACCTTTCAACATTGGCCCGTTCCACCGCACGCCTTATGCCTACCGTCCGCCGTGCCCTCTTCGCCGCGCCACTGGGTGCCTGCCTCTGCGCGCTGGCCCCGGACGCCTTCGCCCAGACGCCTCCGGCCCCGTCTCCGGCGCCCGCCACCGAGGCTCCCGCCAGCGCCTTCCCCAAGCCGCCGATGCCGTCCGGTGATGCCGCGCCGCTGACGCTGGAGCGCGCCGTGGAGCTCGCCTCGCAGAAGAACGAGGCCGTGCTCGCCGCGGGGCAGTCCGCCGAGGCCGCCCAGGCCCGCGTCGCCCGCGCCCGCGCCTTCTTCCTGCCCACCATCACGGCCGCTGGCACCTACACGCGGCGCCTGCGGGAGTCCACGCGCGAGGTCGGCGGACAGACCGTCGTGCTCCAGAAGTACAACGCCCTGGGCGCGGTCTTCTCCGGCCGGATGGCCCTCTTCGACGCGCGCGGCTTCCCGCTCTACAAGGCCGCGAAGCTGGAGAGCGAGGCCTTCAAGCTGGACGCAGTGGAGACGCGCCGCCAGGTGTCCTTCAGCGCCGCCAACGCCTTCCTCGTCACCCTGGCCAACCAGCAGGTGTACCAGGCCGCCGAGCAGCGCCTGGCCTACGCGAAGCAGAGCCTGGCGGACGCGCAGGCCCGCGCCAGCTCCGGGCTCGCCAGCACCAACGACGTCACCCGCGCGGAGCTGGAGTTGGCCACCGCCCATTCCAACCTCGCCGCCGCCCTGGGCACCGCGGAGACGAGCCGCCTGGAGCTGGGCTACCTCCTCGTGGAGCCCGTGCAGGGCGGGCTCGCGCCGCCGGAGCCGCTGCTCGCGGACGCCATTCAGCCCACGCCGCCCCTGGAGCTGCTCACGGAGGGGGCCACGGACCGGCGGCCGGACATCCTCTCCGCGCGCCTGCGCGTGCGCTCGCTGCGGGAGAACGCGAAGGAGCCCCTGGCTCGCCTGCTGCCGTCCCTGGGTGCGAGCGCCCAGTACCGCCTCACCAACGAAGCGGGCCTCAACGGCAACGTGGGTGATGGCTTCCTCGCCCTGGACCTCACCTGGACCCTCTTCGACGGCGGCGCCCGCTACGCTGACCGCGATGAGCGCGTGGCCAACGCCAACGTCGCGGAGCTGAACACCCAGGCCGCGACGCGCCGCGTGCCGGTGGACATCGAGCAGGCGCGGGTCAACCTGGAGACGGCGCGGGCCGCGCTCGCGCAGAGCGAGCAGGCGGCGAAGGCGGCGCGGAAGAACGCCGCGGAAACAGGCATCCTCTACCGCCAGGGCCTGTCCACCGCGCTCACCCTGGCGGACGCGTCGCTCAGCCTCTTCGAGGCGGAGGTGGCGCTCGCGCAGAACCGCTATGGGCTGGGCGTGGCGTTGTTGGGCCTGCGGGCCGCTGTCGGACTGAATCCGCTGGGGAAGGAACCGTGAAGGCAATGCAACGCACTGGTGTGCTGGCCCTGTCGCTGGCCGTGCTGTCCCTGGCCCCTGGCTGCAAGAAGGAAGCGACCGCGCAAGGTGGCAAGGCCGCGGGCCGGGGCCCCCTCCAGTTCCCCGTGGAGGTCGCGCCCGTGGAGTCGCGCGACGTGGAGTACGCGGTCAGCGCCGTGGGCGCGGTGGAGGCCTTCGAAAGCGTGCAGATCACCGCGCGTGTCCCGGGCGCCCTGGAGCGGGTGTCCTTCACCGAAGGCCAGACGGTGAAGAAGGGCGACACGCTCGCGGAGATCGAACCCGCGCGCTACGCCATCGCCGTGCGCGCCGCGGAGGCCGTGCTGCAGAAGGCCCAGGCCGCGCTGGTGGAGGCCAAGGCCGGCGCCCAGCGCCGCGCGGAGGTCAACGCGCAGAGCCCGGGCCTGCTGCCCGCCGAACAGCTGGAGACGTACCAGGCCCGCGCCGCCACCGCGCAGGCGGACGTGTCGGCCGCGAAGGCGGCGTTGGATCAGGCGCAGCTCAACCAGCGCGACGCGTACGTGCGCGCCCCCATGGACGGCATCCTCCAGACGCGCACCGTGCAGACGGGCCAGTACGTGCAGCCGGGCGTGGTGCTGGCCACGCTCCTGCGCCGCGAACCGCTGCTCCTGCGCTTCAACGTGCCCGCGGCGGACGTGACGCGGATCACCCCGGGGATGTCCGCGCGCTTCACGGTGCGCTCGGACGGTGGGGCGTACGAGGCGAAGATCACCTACGTGTCCGCGAGCGCGGACACGCAGAGCCGCATGGTGGCGGTGACCGCGGAGGTGACGGGCGAGGCCGCGCGGAAGCTGCGTCCGGGCGCCTTCGCCACGGTGAGCGTGCCGGTGGAGTCGCGCGGGGGCAGCCCGGTGATTCCGCAGACGGCCATCCGCCCCAGCGAGCGCGGCTTCCTGGCGTTCGTGGTGACGGACAACAAGGCGCGCGAGCGCATCCTGGAGCTGGGCCTGCGCACGCCGGACGGGCGGGTGGAGGTGAAGGAAGGCCTCAAGCCCGGTGAGACGCTGGTGGTGCGCGGCGCGGAGGCCCTGCGCGACGGCGTGGCCGTGCGCGTGGAGCAGGATCGTCCGAAGCCGAAGGTGGGAGGCGAGCAGCCCCCGGCCGAGGCCCGCGGCGACACGAACCCGAACGCGGGCGCCGAGGGCCGGCCATGAGCATCACCGACGTCTGCATCAAGAAGCCGGTGTTCGCCTGGATGATCATGGCGGCGACCATCATCTTCGGACTGGTGGCGGCCCAGCGCATCGGCATCAGCCAGTTCCCGGACGTCGACTTCCCCACCATCAACATCTCCGTGTCGTGGGAGGGCGCCAACCCGGAGGCCGTGGAGTCGGACGTCGTCGAGTTCATCGAAGAGGCCGTGACGCAGGTGGAGGGCGTCAAGAGCATCACGTCCTCCGCGCGCCAGGGCAGCGCCAACATCACGGTGGAGCTGGATCTGTCGCGCAACGTGGACCTGGCGCTGCAGGACGTGCAGACCAAGGTGAGCCAGGCCCAGCGCCGGCTGCCGCTGGACATCGACCCGCCCGTCGTCTCCAAGTCCAACCCGGAGGACCAGCCCATCATGTGGCTGGGCGTGGCCGGACCGTTCTCCCAGCAGGTGGTGAGCGACTTCGCCCGCTACCGCGTGAAGGAGCGCCTGCAGACGGTGCCCGGCGTGGGCGAGGTCATCCTGGGCGGCCTCCTGGAGCGCAACGTGCGCATCTGGGTGGACGCTCAGAAGCTGGACGCGCACGGGCTCACCGTCACGGACATCACCGCCGCGCTCCAGCGCGAGCACGTGGAGCTGCCCGCGGGCCGCATCGAGACGCAGGGCCGCGAGGTCAACGTGCGCTTCATGGGCGAGGCGCTGGACCTGGAGACGCTTCAGAACGTCGTGGTGCGCGAGGAGGGCGGCCGCCCGGTGTACCTGCACGACGTGGCCATCGTGGAGGACGGCTTCGAGGACGAGCGCCGCCTGGCGCGCGTGAACGGCGAGCCCGCCCAGGCCATGGGCATCAAGAAGCAGCGCGGCGCGAACGCGGTGGCCGTGGCCCAGGCGGTGCGCGAGCAGCTGGCGCAGCTCCAGAAGGAGCTGCCGGAGGGCATGAGCGCGAGCATCAACTTCGACTCGACGCAGTTCATCGAGGAGAGCGTGCACGAGATTGAGTTCGAGCTGCTGCTCGCGTGCATCCTCACCGCGTTCGTGTGCTGGGTGTTCCTGGGGTCGCTCTCCAGCACGCTCAACGTCGTGCTCGCCATCCCCATGTCGCTGTTGGGGACGGTGGCGGTCATCTACTTCCTGGGCTTCACGCTCAACACGTTCACGTTGTTGGGATTGGCGTTGGCCGTGGGCATCGTAGTGGACGACGCCATCATGGTGCTGGAGAACATCTTCCGGCACGCGGAGGAGGGGAAGGACCGGGTGAGCGCCGCGCGTGAAGGCACGGCCGAAATCACCTTCGCGGCCCTGGCGGCGACGCTGGCGGTGGTGGCCATCTTCCTGCCCGTCGTCTTCATGAAGGGCATCATCGGCCGGTTCTTCCTCCAGTTCGGCGTCACGCTGTGCGTGGCGGTGCTCCTGTCCTACGTGGAGGCCATCACCCTGGCGCCCGCGCGCTGCGCGCAGCTGCTCAAGACGTCGCGCGAGCACCGCAGCCGCATTGGCGTGGTGGTGGACAAGGCCTTCTCCAAGCTGGAGGCGCTGTACGCGCGGGCGTTGGGCTGGGGGCTGGTGCGCCCCTGGCGCGTGCTGCTGGTGGCGGTGGCGATGCTGTTCCTGAGCGCGTTCGCGTTCAAGGCGCTGCCCGGCGAGTTCGTCCCGTCGCAGGACCAGGGCCGCATGTCCGTGCGCCTGCAGACAGCGGTGGGCAGCAGCCTGGAGGAGACCAACCGCCTCTTCAAGCGCGCGGAGGAGTTCGTCGCCAGCCGTCCGGAGGTGACGCGCGTGTTCGTGGTGGTGGGCGGCGGCGGCAGCGGGTCCGCCGTGAACTCCGGCAACATGAACCTGACGCTGGTGCCGACGGATCAGCGCATGCCGCAGGCGGAGTTCGCGCAGGTGCTGCGCAAGGAGCTGAACAGCTACCCGGGCCTGCGCGCGGTGGTGCAGGACCTGTCCCAGGCGGGCTTCACCGCGCAGCGCGGCTTCCCGGTGGAGTTCAGCGTGCGCGGGTCGGACTGGGACAAGCTGGTGGAGGCGAGCCAGTCCCTGCGCGATCAACTCCAGGCATCCGGCAAGGTGGTGGACCTGGACACGGACTACCAGCTGGGCCAGCCGGAGCTGCGCATCACCCCGGACCGCGCTCGCGCGGCGGACGTGGGCGTGCCCATCCAGGCGGTGGCGTCCACGGTGAACGCGCTGGTGGGCGGCGTGCGCGTGGGCAAGTACAGCAGCGGCGGGCGGCGCATCGACGTGCGCATGCGGCTGCTCGCGAGCCAGCGCTCGCGGCCGGAGGACCTGTCGCTGCTGAAGGTCCGGACGGCGAACAACTCGCTGGTGCCGCTGTCGTCGCTGGTGACGCAGGAGGAGCTGCCCGCGCTGCAGGCCATCACCCGGCGCGACCGTGAGCGCGCCATCAGCATCTTCGCCAACGTGGCGCCGGGGTCGAATCAGGAGGAGGCGCTGGCCACGGTGGAGTCCCTGGGCAAGGACCTGCCCGGAGGCATCCGCGTGGTGGCGGGCGGCGCGAGCGTGGCGTTCCGCGACTCGATGAGCAGCCTCATCTTCGCGCTCTTCATGGGCATCGCCGTCGCGTACATGGTGCTGGGCGCGCAGTTCAATTCGTTCCTGCACCCGGTGACGGTGCTCACGATCCTGCCCCTGTCAGTGGCGGGCGCGTCGTTCGCGCTGCTCATCACGGGGAACACGCTGAACATCTTCAGCATGATTGGCCTGCTGCTGCTCATGGGCATCGTGAAGAAGAACTCCATCATCCTGGTGGACTACGCGCTCCAGCAGCGCGAGCAGGGCGCGGACGCGATACAGGCCATGCTGCGCGCGGGTCCGGTGCGCCTGCGTCCCATCCTGATGACGTCCACCGCGACGATGATGTCCGCGGTGCCGGCGGCGCTGGCGCTGGGCGCGGGCAGCGAGACGCGCGCCCCCATGTCCATCGCGGTGCTGGGCGGCCTGTCCGTGTCCACCGTCTTGAGCCTGCTCGTGGTGCCCGCGTTCTACGTCGTCGCGGACCGCCTCAAGACGCGCCTGGGCAACCGGTTCAGCAAGGGGAAGGGCGATGACGACTCGCACGCCGCCCACGAGGAGCCCCGGCCGGTGCCGCACGGGTAGCGGGCTGGACAAGTCTCAGCGGCGGCCTGACCGCCCGCGCGCCCCCGGCGCCTGTGGACGATGCAGGCGCCCTGGCACATGCGCAGCGTCTTCGGAACACGGCCCCGTCCTGGGGCCCTGCACCTTCGGAGACGCTGCCATGGCCACGCCTGTTCCTCCCGACACCCACGCCGTGCCCGTCAAGGAGCGCGACGAGTCGCTCGAACTCCAGCCGTTCCTGGACGAAATCCAGGGGGACGCCGTCATGCACAGCCAGGGCCTGGAGGCCCGGGAGGCCGCGAGCGCGGTGTTCTGCTCGCTCGCCCGGCGGCTGTCGGACGGCGAGGACGTGAAGCTCTACCGCGCGCTGCCCGGCGGCATTGGCGCCATCCTGGGGGCCTGCTCGGTGCACCGGGGGCCTTCACGCGCCAAGCGCATTGGCCGTGATGAGTTCATCACCGACGTGGCGGACCACCTGAACATCAAGCCCGACCAGGCCTTCCGCGTCGTCACGGCGGTGTTCACCGCCGTGCGAGACCGCATCCCGGAGGAGGAGATCGCCGCCGTGGCGTCACAGCTGCCCGCGGACCTGGGCGACCTGTTCCGCAGGCCTGTCTGACCGTCGGACCGGTTTCAGGAGCGGAACGAAGGATCTCTCTCATGGGAGAGGTTAACTTCCATCGCCCGCCGTGCTGACATGATGCGCGATGCCAGCCTCGCAATCCTTCTCGCGCACCGCGTGCACAGTCGCGCTCCTCGCCCTCGTCGGGTGCGGCTCTGCCACCGTCGGTGGGGGTGGCAGCCCGGCACAGGCGAAATGGGTCAGCCCCATCGTCAGCACTCCGGACGGCGGGCAACTCCGCACGACCATCTACTATGGGCCCTGGCAGTGCAGCGCCGAGTTCCTCTCCCGCTGCGAGTCGAAGTGCGCGGCGCAGGGCCACGCCCTCATGGGCTGCATGTGGCTGGCCGACATAAAGGGCGACTGGCAGGGGCGATACCTCTTCATGCCCGCGGAGGCCGGTGGCCGCCTCGCCATCACCCACTGCTGTTGTGACTATCCGGCCGCGTCCAACCTCAAGCAGTTGCGCACGCAGTGGAACAATGCGCGTCCTGGCTTCCGCGAGGACTGGGCCCAGGAGTTTGGCGCGTGGCCGGCAGGCAAGGACCCCTGGCCAGGCCACCACATCTTCGACCTCGCGCACGGAGGCCCTGCCACCGCACCCGGCAACATCCTCCCCACGCCTCCAGACGTGCACGACCTTTTCAGCAAGGAGTACCCCGCCTGTTACGCGCCTGGCGGCAAGTGGCTCACCCCCGGCCCCGCGCGGCCCTACGTGGACTGAGGACAGCACCATGACGACGCTCATGCGGCGCCTGCTCGCTGAAGTCTCCGCTCGCCACTTCCCCAACCCTCCGGCCACCCATGCGCAGGTCGAGGCCTTCGAGGCGCGCGTAGGCTGGCAACTGGACGATGACCTGCGCGCCTTCTATCTGCACTGCGACGGAGCCACGCTGTTTGCTCCACGAGAGAAGGCGCCCAACTACCGCATTCTCCCGCTCGACGAGATTGAGCGCGCGCGCGTCAAGATGAGGCACGAGGACACGGACACCTATGGTCCCGCCTCCTGGTACACCCTGCTCTACCTCCAGGACGGGGACTACATCCTCGCGGACGTCGCGCGGCAGGTGGACGGGGGATACCCGCTCCTCGACGCCTTTCACGAGACGTTCCCGGATCCGGCGGAGACCCGGCAGATTGCCGCGTCGTTCAGCGAGTTCCTGGAGAGGGCGCTGGCCAGCGGCGATGACTTCTTCTGGTTGAACGCGGGCTGAGCTCCCCAGTGCCGCACGAATTCAGGCGCGGAGGCGCGGGGCGAGCAGCTTCCAGTACGACACGGGGAAGACGCGGGCGAGCATCGCCAGCGCCACGGCGTCCTTGCCGACGAGGATGCGCTGCTCGCGCGCTTCGACCCCTCGCACGATGATGTCGCCCGCGGCCTCCGCCGGGAGCCGCAGCATCTTCTGGAACGACTTGCGGCGGCGGGAGACCTCCTCGTCCGTCGCGCCGGTGGGGACCCGGGCGCTCGCGGCGATGGACGTCGCGACACCGCCCGGGTGCACCACGGTGACGCCCACGGTGGTGCCCTCCAGTTCGTGGCGCAGGCCCTCGGAGAAGCCGCGGACGGCGAACTTGCTCGCCGCGTAGGCCACCTGTCCCGGCGGGGCCACCAGGCCGAAGACGCTGGAGAGGTTCACCAGCCGCGCGTCGTCGCTCTGGCGCAGCAGGGGCAGGAAGGCGCGGCTCAGGCGCACCACGCCCCAGAAGTTGATGCCGAACAGCCACTCGAAGTCGTCGCTGCTCACCTGTTCGAAGGAGCCTCCGAGCGCGACGCCCGCGTTGTTGAAGAGCAGGTCGACCCCGGGATGCTCCGCCTTCACCTTCTCCGGGAAGGCCTCCACGGCCTCCTTGTCGGACACGTCGAGCCGGTGTCGGCTGATGCGCAGCTGCGGCGCACTCGCCAGGTCCGCTGTTTCGGCGAGCCCCGCTTCGTTCACGTCCGCGAGCGCGAGGTGACAGCCCTTGCGCGCCAGGCAGACCGCGATGGCGCGGCCGATGCCGCTCGCCGCGCCCGTGACGACCGCCGTCCTGCCTTGAAGCCGCATGCGCTCAGCCACGGGCCACCTCCGCGTTGGAACGGGTGCTCACCTCCGGAAGCAGCGCCTGACCCGAGGCCGCGCTCCCGGACCGCTTGAACTCCATCGCTTCGTCGTCCACGCGGCCGTAGCGCATCATCACCAGGTCGCGGACGTAGTTCTGGTGCAGGCGCCACGGAGCGCGCGTGCCCTGGCGGGGCAGGGCGTCCAGCGCGCGCTGCACGTAGCCTGAGCGGAAGTCGAGCACGGGCTCCGGCGTCATGGCCGGGCCCGTCAGGCGGGGCACGCATTGCGTGTAGCCGTGCTGCTTCATGTGGTTGAGCAGGCGGCAGGTGTACTCGGCCACCAGGTCGCACTTCAGGGTCCACGACGCGTTGGTGTACCCGAAGGCCGCGACGAGGTTGGGCACGTCGCTGAACATCATCCCCTTGTACGCGAGCGTCCGCGCCAGCTGGACGGGCTCGCCGTCCACGGACAGCGCCAGGCCGCTGAGGATCTTCACGTTCAGCCCCGTGGCGGTGACGATGATGTCCGCGTCCACGTGCGCCCCCGAGCGCAGCTGGAGGCCCGTTTCGGTGAAGGACTCGATGTGGTCCGTCACCATGGAGGCGCGCCCCTCGCGGATGGCGCCGAAGAGGTCTCCGTCGGGGGCGACGCACAGCCGCTCGTCCCAGGGGTTGTAGCGGGGCGCGAAGTGCGTATCGACGTCGTAGGCCTTGCCGAGCGCCTTCCGCACGCCCAGGCGCAAGAGCCACTTGAACAGCCCCGGCCGGCTGCGCGCGAGGCCATAGAGGAGCATGCCGCGCAGCACGTTCTTCCAGCGCGCGACCGCGTAGGCCGCGCGCCGCGGGAGGACGTACCTCAACGCCCGGGCGACGCTGTCCTCGGCCGGTTGATCCGCGATGTACGTGGGCGAGCGCTGCAACATCGTGACGTGCGCGGCGCGGTCGG
Source organism: Corallococcus sp. AB032C (assembly GCF_003668935.1). Lineage (NCBI taxonomy): Bacteria > Pseudomonadati > Myxococcota > Myxococcia > Myxococcales > Myxococcaceae > Corallococcus > Corallococcus sp. AB032C. The sequence goes on from NZ_RAWP01000012.1 coordinate 33,963, forward strand.
CCATCGCGGGGACCAGCGTCACCGCGGTCGCGCCACTGCCGATGACGACCACGCGCTTGCCGCCGTAGTCCAGGTCCTCGGGCCAGTGCTGCGGGTGCACGACGCGTCCCTGGAAGCGCTCGGTGCCGGGCCACGTGGGCGTGTAGCCGCTCGCGTAGTCGTAGTAGCCGGTGCAGGCGTAGAGGAAGCCGCACGTCATGCGGACGGGCGCGCGTTCAGGGCCCACCTCCATGTCCACGGTCCAGCGCGCGTGCTCGGAGGACCACTCCGCGCGCGTGACGCGGTGGTGGTAGCGGATCCGCTGGTCGATGCCGTACTCCGCCGCGGTCTCCTCGATGTACGCCTTGATGGAGGGCCCATCCGCGATGGCCTTGCCCCCCAGCCACGGCCGGAACCGGTAGCCCAGCGTGTACATGTCCGAGTCCGAGCGGACGCCCGGGTAGCGGAACAAATCCCACGTGCCGCCCATGGCCCCGCGCCCCTCCAGGATGGCGTAGCTCAGGGTGGGGCAGCGCGTCTGCAGGTGGTACGCGGCGCCGATGCCCGACAGGCCCGCGCCGATGATCAACACATCGACGTGCGAGAGCGGCTCGGCGGAGGACAGCGGCATCACGGGACTCCTCGTGGTACAGGAAGGTACCCAGCCTATGCGTCTGTTGAACAGAGGTAGCAGTGACATCTGGTACCGTCAAGTACCAGCCCCGGGAGCCGCATGACGACCCCGTCCGACCCACCAGGCGAAGCGCCCCGGGAGCGGCTCGTCGCGGGCCTGGCGCAGGCCATCATCGAGGTGGGCTACGCCCGGCTGACCATCGCGGACATCGTGCGGCACGCGCGCGTGTCGAAGCGCACGTTCTACGAGCACTTCGAGGACAAGGACGCGTGCCTGCTGGCGCTCTACGCGGCGCAGAGCGCCCGGCTGCTGGCGGAGATCCAGGCGGCAATCCAGCACGCGCCTCCGGGGGAGATGCGGGCCAGCATCGGCGCGGCCGTGTACCTCGCCAGCCTCCAGAGCCGGCCAGGGCTCGTGCGGACGCTCCTGGTGGAGATCCTGCACGTGGGCCCGAAGGGCGTGGCGCTGCGCCGCCAGGTGATGCGCGGCTTCGCGGAGCTGATGCGAAGGGAGTTCGACGCGGCGGGCACCGGGGCCACGCTGTCCCCGGCGATCGCCATGGCGCTCGTGGGCGGCATCAACGAGCTCATCCTGGAGGCCGTGGAGGAGGACCGCGTCGACCGGCTCTCGGAGCTGGCCGGTCCGGTCGCGGCGTTCGTGCGGGGCCTGCTGGAGGCACGGCCTCCGGCGAAGTGAACGGCACTCAGTCCAGGTGCTCCAGGGCTCCACGCGGAGCTGACCACAGACGCTCGACGCTGGGACATGGGCCGCCTCCAGAAAGCGGCGGGGAGTGTGCCACCAGCGCCGGGCCTTCGCACCGCGCTCAGTTCCCGAGCGCCGTCTCAATCAACGGTTTCAGGTCGTTCTCCAGGTCCACCGAGAACGCCACCACGCCGCCCGTGGTGTCGCTGCCCGCCAGCTGCATGCCCAGGATGGCGTAGTACTTCGCGCCCCGGTCCAGCCACGGCGTGAAGCCGAATGCGCCCGGCGAGCTGATGCTGTCGCAGCCCGTGGCGGGCGTCGTGCACTCCAGCCACGCCGTCAGCCCGTAGCGGTACGGATAGCCCAGCTCCTGGTAGGGCGAGTTGCCCACCACGACGGACGGGTAGGGCTCACGCGACTGCAGCGCGAAGAGCGCCAGCGAGCCCTTTTCCAGCCCCGCGTAGCGGCCCCGGTGGTACACGAGCGCGAGCAGCTTCGCGTACTCGTTCATGGACGCGCGCAGCCCTCCCGCGACGAGCGGGTTGGTGGTGCCCAACTGCTGCGTCGGCGCCGTGTAGTACGTCACCTCGGACGGCAGCCCCAGCGGCGTCGCCAGCGTCTGCGTGAAGAGCGTGTTCCACGTCTTGCCCGTGACGACCTCCGCCATGCGCCCGGCCACTTGGAGGTGCGTGCTGCCGTAGTCGAAGCGCGTGCCCGGCGGCGCCTTCATGGGCACGGCGGCGATCTGCGCCACGCACTCCGCCAGCGTGATGCCCGGCCGCGTCGTGCAGGGGTTCGACGGCTCCAGGCCCGACGTGAAGGACAAGAGGTGGCGCAGCGTGATGTTCGCCTTGTCGCCCGTCCACCCCAGGACCTGGCCGGTGGTGGAGTCCAGCGACAGCAGGCCCTGCCGGATGACGTCGAAGAGGACGGTGCCAGACACCATCTTCGACGACGACGCGATCGCCACGCGCGTGTCCGGCGTGAAGTCGCCGAGCATCTGTTCGTACACCTTGCGGTCCTGCGCGTCGTAGATGGCGAGTCCCATGCTCGTCACGCCCGCGGCCGCCGCGCGGGCCGTCACCATCGCGCCCACCGCGTTCCATGCGGCGCCCGCGTCCGGCGCCAGCTCCTGGGAAGTGGCGGCCGGCGTCACCTCCGGCGCTGGAGCCGGACCGCCGACACCACCACAGGCCCACAACAGGAGACACATCCCCGCACCGCTGACCGCCCTGATCACCGTGTTCATGAACAACCTCCGTTCCCTGTTCAACCCGGAGTGTTCGAAACGGTTGCGGGGCGAGACCTTGGTCCCCGTGCCGTCTTGCCCGGCACGGAGTCACATGCTAGCCGATAGGTTTTCAGGCGAAGCAGCTCCCGAGGGCCATGGCACGCTCGACTCCGCATCGCATCCCCTGCGCCGATGGCTTCGAATTGCACGCCTCGCTGCACAGCCCGGAGGGCCCTGTCCGGGGCGTGGTGCTGGTGCATCCCGCGACCGCCATGCCCGCGAGCATGTATTTCGCGTTCGCCGATCGGCTGACGGACGACGGCTTCGCGGTGGTGACCTACAACTACCGGGGCGTGCACCCGTCAGGCGTGGCGAAGCGGACGCGTGCCGGGTTCCTCACCTGGGCCGACCAGGACGTGGACGCGGTGACCCGCTGGGCGGCGGAGCGATACCCAGGGCTGCCGGTGCTGGCCGTGGGACACAGCTTCGGCGGCCACGCCATTGGACTGAGCGCGAGCAGCCAGCAGCTCACCGCGGCGGTGATGGTGGCGGCCCAGGCCGGGAGCATGAGGTTCATCCACTCCATTCGGGAGCGGATGCTGGTCGCGATGTACCTCAAGTTCATCGGGCCGCTGTGCGCACGCTTCCTGGGTTACATGCCCTATGCGCGGCTGGGCCTCGGCGAGGACGTCCCCGCCCAGGCGTCGCTGGAGTGGAGCCGCTGGGCGTCGCTGCCGCGCTTCTACTTCGACGACCCTCGCGTCGACGCCGCGGCCCGCTTCCGGCGGCTGAGCATGCCGGTGCTGGCCATCGGCCTGGATGACGACCCCTGGGGGCCACCCGAAGCCATCGACCTGGTCTGTGAGCACCTCACCGGCTGCACCGTGGAGCGCCGACAGTTCTCCCCGGCGGACAGTCTGGGCCAGGGCATCTGCCACCTGGGCTTCTTCCGCGAGCACCATGCCGCCACGCTCTGGCCCACGGTGAGGGAGTGGCTGCGCCGCCACGCCCCGGAGCGCGGCTGAAGGCCTTCAGCGCTTGGATGGCGCCGCGTCCGCGATGGCGCGGGCCTTCGTGTTCGCGTCCTTCGTCTTCGTGGACACCTCGCCGCTGATGGACTCGAAGCCTTTGAGCCCCCTCACGATCAGGTATTCCCCCAGCTTCTTGCCCGGGCCGGACTGCTCCTTGTTCAGGGCGAAGCACGTCACGCGCTGGATGACGGCGAAGGGCTTCCCCTCCCTCATCCGCCACTCCAGCTTGGGTCCGAAGCGGGACACCGGGCACTGCGCCTTCGGCCGCAGGTCGACGGAGAAGCTGGAGTCGCTCTTGGAGGTGATCCGCCGCTGGATGTCGTAGGCGCTGTAGAACTCCGTCAGCACGTACTCGCCACCAGGGCCATCACATTGGAGCGGGATGTCGCCGCCCTCGGAGTCATCCTCCTCGGCCTGGCGCGGACACTTCTCCACGTCTGTGTATTCAGAGGAGAGCTCCGGCGGGGCCGTGTGCAGCAGGAACAGCGCGGGCAGGACGAGGGCGGTGTGCATCCGCGGCAGCGTAGCGCATCCGCTACTTCGCACTCCTCGCGTCGTCGCCCATCTCGTCCTCCTCATCGGTCATCAGCTCGTCCTCGTCGTTCAGGTGGATGCGGTAGGCGATGGGCGCATGGTCGATCTGCGTCCACTGGTTGTAGCCGGGAAACGGGGGCATCGCCTCGATGCGGCTGACGTCCTCGGACTTCCACAGGTAGTCGAGGATCTGGGTCCTGAACCCACCCGTCTCCGAGACCTTGCCGAAGGTGGCTTGGAGTTGGGGGTGGACCGGCTCCCAGTCGTAGAGGTAATCGACCTCGTCCTCCAGGCTCTCGGGGTTTCCTGTCCGCGCCTGGTCGAGGCTGCTCCAGGCGTAGTTCATGTCGCCGATGAGCACCGCGGGATGCGGCTCCGAGTGGAGCTCCGCGATGTCATCGAGGATTTCATCTGGAGCCTTTTCGGAGTTGGCGATGATGTGGACGCCCCCCACGGTGAGGTCTCTCATCCGCACCCGCACCAGGGGCCGCCTCTGGCTGATGCCAATGATCTTGATCTCGGGATTCAGCTCTTCCTGCCACATGACGATGAAGGAGCACGGGCTGGCATTGTTGTTCCTGTCGCCCGCGGCGATGTAGCGCGCCCGGTAGCCGCCGCCGAATGAGTTGAGGTACGCGGCCAGCTCCCCCCCGCCCTGCGACACCTCGGACAGGAAGATGAGCGAGGGCACGGCCTGGTGGGTGTTGATGGTCGCGAGGATCCACTGAAGGATCTGCTGGCAACACCAGAGACAGCGGGCCTGGGGCTCCAGGTTTCGAGACCTCAGGCCGCTGGCCCGCTGGGTATTCCAGTACGCGATGATCACCCGCGGTCCGCCACGGCCCGGGGCTGGAACGGACGGGCGGCGACGCGCGTGCGCGGGAAGCCCGGGCTCGGCAGCCTCCGCTCCTTCTTCGCGGTGCCCAGCGTGGAGAGGTCCGACAGGTTGTAGGGCCCCTGCAGCAGCGTCGGGGACAGGCCGTTGACGATGCTCGAGAGCACCACGCCGTCCGGCGAGAGCACGCTGACGATGTCCATCAACTGCCACTTGAGGAACATCTGCGTGTAGCTCGCGGTGGCGGTGAGGGTGTCGGAGACGTAGGCGGTGTACTCGGTGCTGATCGAGACCTCCTGGAAGCTGGTGGAGCTGGCGCTCAAGCTGGCGGAGATGCCCACGGACATCGGCCCCCAGCCCGCGCTTGCGCTGGTGCCGAGCGAGGCGGAGACGGTGTCGGTGCTCGACGACGTCTGCTGCATGTTCGACGTGGACGTGGTGCTGACGGTCTGCGTCTCACCCGGCGCGATGGTGTAGGACTCGGGCAGCCGCCGCCAGTACTGCTCACGAATCGTGCGGTTGCGGTTCGCCAGCAGGCCCGCCGCCACGAGGACGCGCGGGGAGTCCGGGGGGATGACGACCTCGGAGGTGGGCTGCGGGGGCAGGCCGATGTCGTTGGGGGCCACCATGAAGTTGGGGCCGAAGAAGAGGCTGGGGGTGCTGGAGGTGATGGCGCACAGGCCCATGAATGAGCCCGTGTGGCGGCAGGACCCGCTGATGTAGTCCCCATTGGCCACCCAGAAGTTGACGGCATAGCCCGCGGGCACGACCCCCATGGCGCACCGGGTGGCATCCTCGGTGAGGTAGAAGAGCTGCGCGTCCACGGGCAGGTTGTTCCAGAAGCGGAGGGAGCGCATGCCGCCGGTGGGCGCCGAAGCCAGGGTTCCCGCGAGGGCCTGCTGATAGAGGGGGTTCATGAACGGCCTCCACCCCGGGTGAGCTCGTCCTCGAAGAGGCGGGCCCACGCCAGGGCAATGGTGTCCCACCGGAACGTGGGGCGGGTGGCGAGCGCGTGGGCGGCCCGGGAGCGGGCCTCCAGGTGCGCCCGGTCTTCGTACAGCCGGGTCAACGCCGCCGTCAGCGACTCCACGGACGGCACGTGGGCATCCGTGAGGATGCGGGGCTGGCACAAGGTCAACGCCACGTCGAGCAACTCGGCGCTGCCCGCCCAGAGCTCCCCCGGCGCGGTGTGGCCGGGGACCACCTGCGCGGCGCCCGTGGCGGCGTGCTCGAAGGCGACGAGCCCCCACCCCTCGCTGCTCGAGGTGTTCACGCCCACGTCGCACGCGTTGTAGACGTGGTTGAGCTGGGCGAGCGACAGCCGGGGCGCGAAGCGCTGATCCGTGCTGATGATGACGCGGTCGGTGATGCCGAAGCGCTCGGCCAGCCCGCGCACGTCCCAGCCCACGTCCTCGGTGCCCATGTGCAGGTAGAGCCGGGCGTCTGGGCGCCCCTGCGCGAAGGCGGCGAAGCCCCTCACCGTGAGGTCGATGAGCTTGCGCGGCTGGTTGCGGTTGGCGTTCAGGACGATGAAGGCGTCGTCCAGTTCGTTCGTCCCGAAGAGCGCGGCGCGGCTGGCGCGGCGGGACGCGACGAGCGAGCCGCCCATGGGCGCCAAGGGGTGGAAGACGCTCGTGTCGATGCCGTGGGGGATGATGTCCACGCGGGGCCAGGTGGGCGGGGTGGAGAGCCGGGACGCGGCGGCGCTCAATTCGCCCTGACCGAAGGCGGTGTACGCGACGAGGCGGTGGACGCCCTGGAGTCCCGCGAGGAAGCCCGCGCTCAGCGGTCCGGAGTCCACGGGGCAGTAGGCCACCAGCCGGTGTCGCCCGGGAACGCGGCCGAGCGCCCGGGCATGGTCCCCGAGCACCCAGATGTCGTTGACGAGGAAGACGAGGTCCGGCGCCAAGCTGGCGCACAGCTCCGGCAGCTTGCTGACGCCGCGAGCGTCGATGGCCGGATGCAGCGTCCACGGCAGGTCGTGGGCGCCCCCCGCGTATTTGATGCCGAGCTGGTGGATGTCGTAGTCGCGGGAGAGGGGCCGGAAGATGCTCTCCGTGACGCGGCTGAAGCCGGTGGGGGCCACGGCGTCTCCCACCACGAGGATGCGGGGGCGGCTCCGGCGCCCGGATCCCGGCGACGTGGCCCGGGGGGCGTCCGTGGGCTTTGCCCGGCGCTCCGCGCGTCGCTGCACGGCCTGGAGCACCCGGTCTCCCAGAATCCGGTGGCGCTCGCTCCGGCGTCGCGTGAGGACCTCGTCCCGCGCCCGGAGGAACGCCTCGTCGAAGGTGACGGCGTCGGGCATGGAGAGCCCGGGATAGAGGCTGCGCAACGACGCGGGCAGCGCGAGCTCGTCCATCACCAGGTCGTCGAAGTCCACGGCCAGCCCGGGAATGGAATCCAGCGCCTCCTGGGCGTCGAGCAGGCCCTCGATGAGGGCCTCATCCGCGTCGTCGCGGCGCACGCCTCGCGCCGGATAGGTCCAGCCCTTATCCCCCATGGCGAGCGCGACGTCCGCGAGGGAGCGGTGGATCTTCAGCACCCGCAGGGGGCCGGGTTGGGAGAGCGCGGCGGCGACGACGAAGGGCTGGGTGACGTCCTTGTAGGCCCAGCCGGTGGGGCGCACCAGGTGCTGGAGGTGCTCGCGGGCAGCGTCGAAGGCGGGGCCGTCCGACGGACGCAGGAAGTGCACGGCCGCGGCCGTGGACGCGAAAGAGAAGCGCTCCAGGTTGAGCACCTCGCCATCCGTCACCCAGCCAGGCGCCGCGAGCCCCAACAGCTCTCGCGCCCACTGCCACGTGGTCGACGACAGGGAGCGGGGCAGCGACACCTGGAAGAGGGAGGGCGTCTCCTGTGGCGCCGGCGAGCTCATCCCTCCTCGAAGACCGTGAGGAGCGCGCCGAAGGTGATGGTGACGTCCGAAGTGAAGGTGGCCGTCCCCGAGAGGGCCTTCGCCCCGCCCGAAGGATAGAGCTGCATGAAATAGCTCTCACCCGGGCTGCCGGAGAACGTCGCGGTGGTGTCGGTGGTCGCCGCCTTGTGGACCTGCGCGTTCGTCAGCTGGGTGGGAGGCTGCCCCTGGGAGAGCTTCTTGATGTCCGCCTGATAGCCCTGCACCGGATAGGGCGCGAACACGACACGCATCTGGCTCATGGCGTCTGCTCCGAGGTGAAGACGATGGACACGTCCGTCTGGGGCGCGAGCGAAGGGGACACCATGGTCGTCGCATAGGCGGAGCAGGCGTACGTGGCATAGCCAGACACCTGGAAGACGCCGCTCATGCCGGTGACCTGCCCCGAATAGACACGGGCCGGGACGCTGCTGGCGTTCTGATAGCCGTTGATGATGACGGTCACAGGCGCGTTGGCCTGATTGCGAAACACGACGCGTACGGGGTCGGACATCCGGTCTCCGGTTGAATCCTGTTCACGTGGCGTGAAGCAGGATCCACCGGCCGGCGTCGCATTGCAATCGCACCCCTGCAAAAACAGGGTAGGGATGGGTTGGTATTGCCTGCCCTCCCTCCCGGGTTGGGTGTTTGCCCATTCCAGGAATGGGCAAACACTCCACGACTAGTAACGGAAGCCCACCTGGAGCGACAGGCCGGGGTACTGATCCACGGCGCCACCGGCGACGTACGGGTCGCCCGGCTCCGGGTTGAACTTGAAGAAGTAGCGGCGCAGGTCCGCCTTCAACCTCACGTCCAGGATGCGGTTGAGCCGGTACGCCAGCGTGGCGCTCCCCGTGACGGCGCCCGCGGACATGCGCGGGAACCACGCGTCCGAGGACAGCTCGCCGGAGTCCAGCGGGTGCTGGTAGCCAAGCCGGAAGTTGAAGTCGAACTTCTCCGACAGCGCCGCCCGCACGCCCAGCCCCAGGCCCGCGGTCTTGTACTCCACGTTGGGCAGGTCCAACGGCCGCTCGCCGTCCACCGCGTCGATGCGGAACGTGTTCATCCCGTACGTGCCGGTGACTTCGAAGCCGTGCTGCTTCGCCGCGCCGAAGGGGATCACGTAGCGCAGGCCCGCCTGCCACTCGCGCGCCGTGGTGGGGTAGGTGACCTCGCCCGAGGAGCCCGTGGACTTCAGCCCGAAGGACTGATCAATGGAGCCCGTGATGCCCAGCCGCGCCAGCGCGCCCTTCTTGAAAGCCGCGAGCGGATAGACCGTCACGTCACCCGCCACCTGGGGCGCGCCCGGCAGCGCGAAGCCGCCCACGTCCGGCCCCAGCGTGTACGGCCGCAGCACGCCGAACACGTCGTCCTTGTAGCGCAGCGACCGGCCGAACAGCTTCAGGCCCAGCGCGCCCTCCACGATGGGCGCGGAGGCCGTCAGCTCTGGCTCCGTGGAGGAGGAGTCCTCCGGCTTCTCCGGGGCCTTGTTCTCCTTGGGAGTGGCGGCCACCGGCTTGCGGTTGGGCTCCGCGGCGGGCGTCTTCGTGGGGGCCGGCGTCTCCGCGATGGGCGTCGCGGGCTTCAGCGCTGGCTCCGGCTCCACCGGCGTGGCGGGCTGCGGGGGCGCCACCGGGGCGGCCACTGGCGCGCTGGACTTCTGCAGGCCGCGCTCCAGCGCCGTCCACTGGCGCTTCACCGCCACGGGCACCAGCTTCGGCGTGGCGGGCTTCGCGGCCGCGGGCGAGGCCAGCGCCTTGCCGTCCTTGCCGTTTCGCACGGTGACGCGCACCTGGTGCTTCTTGCCCACCGTGGACGTGTCCGCCACCACCACCGCGCTCAGGCCCAGCTCGCTCGCCACGGCGGCGGCGCCAGCGGGCTGCGTCGGATCCCTTCCCATGCGCGAGGCGGCGGCGCGCACCGCGGACTCGGGGACGACTTCGTAGCGGGCCGGACGGCGGGCCAGCTCCGCCTCCAGCGCGTCGCGCGCGGCGTCCGCGTGCGGACCGGAGGCGAGCACCGCCACGCGGCGCGCCTCCGCGGCCTGGGCCTTCTTCTTCGTGGCCTGCGCCGTCTTCGCGGACGCCTTCTTCGGCGCGGCGTCAGCAGTGGGGGCGAGCAGCAGGGCCGCGCCCAGGAGGGCCGCGGCGGAGACATGACGGGTGCGCGTCATCACGGGGAGCTCGGCTTTCCGGCGACCAGCCACTCGGAGAGGCACGCGGTGTCGGAGGCGTTCAGCGACGCGCCCAGCGGCATCCGCGCGCCGCAGCCCGGAGAAGCCGTGAGCTTCATCAGGAAGAAGGACTGGGACGGATTGGCGCTGTCCGCCAGCGGCTTGGAATTGCACGCCGCGTTGGTGGTGTAGAGCCGCCCGGGGAGGCCGGACGCCTGCAGGTCCAGGCCCCCCCCCGCCGAGCCGTTGGCATCCGTGGAGTGACACGACAAGCACTGCGCTTGGATGATGCTCGCGCCGGTGGTGCCGGCGGCGCAGGAGCTGGAGCCCCCGGTGAAGCGCTCGGGGTCATCGAGCCCGCCAGCACAGCCGGCGGTGGTGGCGAGGAGCGCGGCCGCGAACAGCGTGGCCAGCGGGGCGCGATACGGACGACGGGCGGCGGTTGGGTTCGCGGACAAGTCGAGCACGGGGGCAAGAGGGGGGAACGACAAGCCCCGCAGACTACCCGGGCAGAGCCTGACTGTGCACCCCTCAACGGATCCGTTCGCGCTGACGTGACACGCGCTCCCTTCGCCGCTTGCCCATCCCCAGGTGGGCCGTTGTCACACCCGCCCGGGAGGTCCCCGGCTACCTGCGCTTCTTGAGGAAGCGCTTCACGCTGACCTTCCCGAACCGGCCGCCGAACAGGTACCAGGTGAGCACCGCGCCGAAGAGGGCCGCCGCCAGCGCGATGCCGACGATGCCCAGCACCGGCACGTTCCCGTACATGGGCGGCCGGGGCGCGAAGGCGATGAACGCGCCCACGATGAAGCCGCACGCGCACAGGCCCAGGAAGGCGATGACGGCCACGCTGCGCAGGTTCTCGTTGAGCTTGTCGAACTGCTCCGCGCGCACCGTGACGCTGAACTTGCCCGTCTCCAGGTCCAACAAGATCTGCGACAGCTGCGTGGGCAGGTCCTGCGCCATGGACTGGAAGCGCAGGAGCGTGCGCATCAGGCCGCCCTGGAGCTGCGAGGGGTCGTAGCGGCCCGCCATCAGCTCCTTCGCGTACGGCAGCGCGACCTCGATGATGTTCAGCTCCGGGTAGAGCCCGCGCAGCATGCCTTCGGTGGAGATGGAGGCGCGCGACAGCAGCGCGTACTCCTTGGGGATGCGGATGCGGTACTTCACGGCCAGATCCAACAGGTCGCGCAGGAGCGTGCGCGCGTCCACCTGGCCCAGCGTGGTGGGCAGGTGCTGGCCGAGGATGGCCTCGATGTCGTTGCGGAAGCCCATCAGGTTGGCGCGCGCGTCCGGCACGCCCACGCGGTAGAGGATGCGCGCCACGGAGTCGCTGTCCTTGAGCGCCACCGCCAGGCACAGCATCACCAGCGTCTCCTGCATGGGGCGGGTGAGCCGGCCCACCACGCCGAAGTCCAGGAGCGCCAGCCGGTTGCCCTCCATGAGCAGCACGTTGCCGGGGTGCGGGTCTCCGTGGAACAGGCCGTCGTCGAAGAGCTGGCGGAAGCTGGCCTCCAGGATGTGCTGGGCGATCTGCTTGCGGTCCGCCTCCGGCAGGGCGGCGGGGTGGATCTTCTCCCCGCGGATGAACTCCATGGTGAGCACGGTGCGGCTGGAGAGCGCCGCGTGCACGCGCGGAATCTTGAGGTACGGGCGGTCCTTGTGGTTCTCCAGGAACGCGCGGATGTTGGTGGCCTCGTTGATGAAGTCCAGCTCCTCGTGGATGGCCCGGTCGAACTCGTCCACGATGCCGGAGGGCGAGTAGATGCCCGTCTCCTCCACCACGGCTTCCAGCAGGCGCGCCAGCGAGCGCAGCACGCCCAGGTCCGCGTCGATGCGCTGGGCGATGCCGGGGCGCTGCACCTTGATGACGACCTCCTCGCCGTCCAGCGTCACCGCGCGGTGCACCTGGGCGATGGACGCGGCGGCGAGCGGCTCCGGATCCACCTGGGCGAACAGCTCCTGCACGTCCTTGCCCAGGGCGTCGCGGATCTGCGCGTGGACCTGCTCCAGGGGGATGGCCTCCACGTCGTCCTGAAGAGTGGCCAGCTCCTCCACGAACTCCGCGGGCAGCAGGTCCGCGCGGGTGGAGAGCACCTGGCCCAGCTTGATGAACGTGGGGCCCAGCTCCGACAGGAAGAGGCGGAAGCGGCGCGCGGTGGACTCGCGGCGGGCCTCCTCGGAGACCTCCACCTTCTCCTTGCGGCCGCCGAGCATGCGCCAGACGCCCGCGCGCTCGGTCACCTCGCCGAAGCCGTGGCGGGCGGCGATGAGGGCGATCTGCCGGATGCGGTTGAGGTCCTGGAGGTTCATGGCGAGGGCTGCGCGGGAGCCTGGGCTGGACGGGCCACGTAGCGCAAGAGGACGTAGCCCGCGACGGCGGAGAGCAGCGAGCCCGTCAGGATGCCCAGCTTGGCCTCGGCCAGCAGGGCCGGCTGGTTGGCGAAGGCCAGGCCGCCCACGAAGAGGGCCACCGTGAAGCCGATGCCGGCCACCACCGACACCCCGTGCAATTGGGCGAGGCTGCCGCCCGCGGGCAGGGGGGACACGCCCGCCTTCACCGCCGCCCAGGTGAACAGGAAGATGCCCACCTGCTTGCCCACGAAGAGGCCCACGATGATGCCCAGCGGCAGGGGCTTGAGCAGGTCCGAAAGCGACATGCCGGACACGTCCACGCCGGAGTTGGCCAGCGCGAACAGGGGCACGATGCCGTACGCCACGTAGCCGTGCCACAGGTGCACGAAGCGGTTGAGCGGCGGCTCGATGTCCTCCAGCGCCTCCTCGATGTGGAGCAGCTGCGCGCCCCGAGCGGCCTCGTCGTCCGGCTGGGACACGAGCCCCTTGATGTACTCCGCCAGCTCCTCCAGCACCTCGCGCCCCGGGCGGGTGGGCAGCGCGGGGATGCAGAGGCCCAGCACCACGCCGGACAGCGTGGCGTGGATGCCGCCGTGGTGCATGGCGTACCAGAGCGCCAGGCCCACGGCGGCGTAGAGCAGGCCGTTGCGCACGTAGAAGCGGTTGAAGCTCCAGAGCACCGCGACCAGGCCCGCGGCCACCGCGAGCCACTCGACGTGAAGGCCCGTGCCGTAGAAGAGCGCGATGACGAGGATGCCGCCGATGTCGTCGAAGATGGCGAGCGCGGTGAGGAACACCACCAGCCCGTGGCCCACGCGCGCCTTCACCAGCGTGAGGCACCCGATGGCGAACGCGATGTCCGTGGCCATGGGGATGGCCCAGCCGCCCTGCGCGGGCGTGCCCCGGGTGAAGAACAAGTAGAGCCCGGCGGGCACCACCATGCCGCCCAGCGCGGCGATGAGCGGCAGCACCGCGCGGGAGAAGGTGCGCAGCTCGCCCGCGGCCAGCTCGCGCTTGATCTCCATCCCCACGAGGAAGAAGAAGAGCGTCATCAGCCCGTCGTTGATGAGTTCGCGGAAGGTGAAGTGGCCGCCGTGGCCCACGATCTCCAGGTGCAGGGGGGCGTCGAAGACGGCGGCGTAGGTGGCGCCCCAGGGTGAGTTGGCCCACGCGAGCGCGGCCACCGCGCAGAGCGCCAGGAGGATTCCACTGCTGGCCTCCAGCCGGAAGAACGCCTGTACGGGGGCCAGGGCCACCTTGAACAGGGCGGGAACGGGAGGGCGGGTAGTCGTCTGGGGTGAGGTCGCCATGTCGCCGGGCAGACTGCCGGGGGGCAGGGGGCCAGGAAACCGTTTTCGGAAAGGAGCCCGCCGAAATGTCGGACGCCGGTGGTAGGCATACGCACCAGGTAGGGGCGCCGGTTCGTTGATCCGGGGGTAAGGCCGTGAGAGAAGGTCGGGGATGGCGTTGACGCAGCAGGCGAAGACAGGCAAGGCGGCGGACGTGGTGCTGCCCGACGTGGACACGACTCCGGAAGTCGGAACGGGTGAGGCCCCCGCGGGTGCGCGGGAGATCGCTTCCCTGACCCCGATGATGCGCCAGTACCTGGAGGTGAAGGCGCTCCATCCGGACACGGTGCTCTTCTTCCGGTTGGGTGACTTCTACGAGATGTTCTTCGAGGACGCGGTGAAGGCCTCGGAGCTGCTCCAGATCACCCTCACGGCCCGGGCCAAGGGCGCGGACAAGATCCCCATGTGCGGGGTGCCGTACCACTCCTCGCGCCGGTACATCGCGAAGCTGGTGGAGCACGGCCTCAAGGTCGCCATCTGCGAGCAGGTGACGGAGCCGGGCGCGGGGCCGGGCATCGTGCAGCGGGAAGTCACGCGGGTCATCACCCCCGGCATGGTGCTGGACGACGAGGTGCTGGAGCCGCAGGCCAGCAACTTCCTCGCGGCCGTGTGCTGGGGTGAAGCGGGCTTCGGCGCGGCGCTGCTGGAGGCGTCCACCGGCGAGTTCTACACCTTCGAGGCCCAGGGCCTGTCGGAGCTGGTGGAGGGCCTGTCGCGCGTGGAGCCGCGCGAGCTGCTGGTGCCGCAGGGCATGCGGGACGCGCCGGAGGTGGTGCAGGTGTGCCAGCGGCTGTCGCGCGTGCCGGCCGTGGCGGAAGGCGAGGGCGCGGCCTTCGAGCCCACCCGGGCCTCCGCGTTCCTGCGCTCGCACTTCAACGTGCAGTCGCTGTCCGCGTTTGGTCTGGACGGCTCGCCGCTGGCCACCGGAGCGGCCGGGGCCGCGCTGCGCTACCTCAAGGACACGCAGAAGACGCCCGCGGCGCACGTGGACCGGCTGTCGCGCCAGGAGCGCGCGGGCTGCCTGGTGATGGACGAGTCCTCGCGGGGCAACCTGGAGGTGCTCAAGAGCCTGCGCGACGGCGGCCGCAAGGGGTCGCTGCTGGGCGTACTGGACAGGACGGCCACGGGCCTGGGCGCGCGCAAATTGGCGCGCTGGCTGTCCGCGCCGCTGTGCTCGCTGCCGGAGATCGAAGCGCGGCTGGACGCCGTGGAGGAGCTGTCCGGCAAGAGCGTGTGGCGCGAGGAGCTGGTGGCCACGCTCAAGGAGGTGGGCGACCTGGAGCGGCTGTGCGGCCGGCTGTCGCTGGGCGCGGGCAACGCCAGGGATTTGCGCGCGTTGGGGCTGTCGCTGACGCAGCTTCCGAGGCTGGGCGCGGCGCTCGCGCGGTGTGACGCGGCGCTCTTGAAGTCGCTGTCCGGGCCGCTGGGCGCGCTGCCGGAGCTGGCGGACCTGCTGATGCGCGCGGTGACGGACGAGCCGCCGGTGATCATCCGCGAGGGCGGCTTCATCCGGCCGGGCTACCACGCGGAGCTGGATGACCTGGTGGCGCTGTCCACCACGGGCAAGGACTACCTGCTCAAGCTGGAGCAGCGGGAGAAGGACCGCACGGGCATCTCCTCGCTGAAGATCCGCTACAACAAGGTCTTCGGCTACTACCTGGAGGTGACGAAGGCGAACCTCCACGCGGTGCCCAAGGACTACATCCGCAAGCAGACCACGGTGGGCGCGGAGCGCTTCGTCACCGAGGAGCTGAAGGAGTACGAGGAGAAGGTCCTCACGGCGGAGGAGCGCCGCGTGGTGCTGGAGCTCCAGCTTTTCGAGGAGCTGCGCACGAAGGTCATCGCCGCGGCGCCGCGCATCCGTTCCGCGGCGGAGGCGGTGGCCACGGCGGACGCGCTGGTGTCGTTCGCGCGGTGCGCGGCGGAGTACGGCTACACCCGGCCCCAGGTGGACGCGGGCGAGGGGCTGACCATCACCGGCGGCCGGCACCCGGTGGTGGAGCGGATGCTGGGCGCGGGCGAGTCCTTCGTCCCCAACGACGTGCGGTTGGATCCGGAGGACGCGCAGCTCTTGGTCATCACCGGCCCGAACATGGCGGGCAAGAGCACGGTGATGCGGCAGGTGGCGCTGACGGCGCTGATGGCGCAGGCGGGCTCGTTCGTGCCGGCGAAGGCGGCGCGCATCGGCCTGTGCGACCGCATCTTCACGCGCGTGGGCGCGGCGGACAATCTGGCCCGAGGGCAGTCCACGTTCATGGTGGAGATGACGGAGACCAGCCACATCCTCCATCACGCCACGAGGAAGAGCCTGGTCATCCTGGATGAGATTGGCCGTGGCACGTCCACGTTCGACGGCTTGTCCATCGCGTGGGCGGTGGCGGAGCACATCCACGACAAGGTGGGCGCGCGAGCGCTCTTCGCCACGCACTACCACGAGCTGGTGGACCTGGCGCGCGAGCGGCCCCGGGTGAAGAACCTGTGCATCGCCGTGAAGGAGCAGGGCGGCAAGGTCATCTTCCTGCGCAAGCTGATTCCTGGCGGGGCCAGCCGCTCCTACGGCATCGAGGTCGCGAAGCTCGCGGGCCTGCCGCCGGAGGTGGTGTCGCGCGCCCGTGAGCTGCTCCAGAACCTGGAGTCCGGTGAGCTGGACGACGCGGGCCGTCCCCGCGTGGCGGTGCGCTCCACGAAGCGCGTGGCCCCGGTGAACGCGGGACAGCTGGGGCTGTTCGGTGGGGCTCCGCAGCCGGCTCCCGTGGCCGCGCCTCCCGAGCATGCGGAGGTGCTGGAGTCACTCCGGAGCGCATCCATCGACCGGATGACGCCGCTGGACGCGCTCAACCTGCTGGCGAAGCTGAAGCAGACCTTGGGTACCTCCTGAGAGGCGGAGGGCGTCGCGCCGGTCATGAAGAACACCTGACAGATTCTGCATGGTGGACTTTTAAAGTTCAATAAGTGGAGACTCCCCGTGCGGCGCGCTCGCGCCCCTGCTCATGCCCGGAGGAGTCATGACCCCGTCCACCCCCGACCGCGGAGGTAGCACCCAGCCCGCGCGTCGCCAGCCTCCGCCGACGCCTGAAGCGCCGCGCCTCCTCTTCTGCGTCGATGGCATCCGTTACGAGGCCGTCCGCGAGCTGGTGCGGATGCAGACGGGGGAGCTGCTGATGTTGGCCCGTCGGAGACAGGAGGCAGACGATGCATTGTCAGGCCTCTGCCTCGTGCGCCGGCTGCCCAACCCCTCCACCTACCTGCGCCGCAAGCGGCTGGTGGAGGAGGTCCAGCTGGCTTTCCGCCTCAACCATCCCGGCATCGCCCAGGTCTACTTCCGGAAGGTGCACGAGGACTTCCTGCACGTCGTCATGGAGCACGTGGACGGGCCTTCGCTGGAGACGCTGGTCAGCGCGGGGGTTGCGCGCGGCAGGCCTGTCTCCGAGGCCTTCGGCCTCTACGTGGGCGCGGAGCTCGCGGAGGCGTTGCACCATGCACACACGCTGACGGACGAGGAGGGCAGGCCGCTCGGCATCATCCACCGCGACGTCAATCCCCGGCACGTCTACGTGGGCGCGCACGGCGGAGTGAAGCTGACGAACTTCGGCGCGGCGTACTCGATGATGGTGGGGCGCGAGGAGTCCCCCATGAACCTCGTCCGGGGGGACGTGGCCTATGCCTCGCCCGAGTACCTGGAAAAGCAGCCGCTGTCTCCGCGCTCCGACGTCTTCAGCCTGGGCGTGCTGCTGGTGGAGTTGCTCACCGGCAAGCACCTCTTCGACGTGCAGGACGTGCACCTGGTCCCCACGGGACTGGCGCCCCTGCGGATTGAGATCCTCCCCTCCCTGCCGCTGACGCAGATGCGCATCCTGCTCGCGAGGTTCAGCCCTGCGGACGTCGAAGCGGCGGTCGCGGGGCTCTCGCCGGACGTGAAGGCGCTGCTGCACACGGCCCTGCGAGCCGACCCGACGGAGCGCTTCGCCACGGCGGCGGACCTGTGTGGCGCTCTCCGTGCCGCGTTGGCGGAACGGCACCCGGGCTATGGGCGCCACGAGGCTTCCGAAGAGGTGGCGCTCGTGCTGGCCGAGGGCAGTTGCCTGCGGGACGCGGTGGAGTTCGGCGAGGGTGGCCTCTTCCCTGAAGGACTGGAGGAGCACGAGTTCGGAGGACTGCCCCCGCGGAGGTAGCAGCCTTCAGCGGGTCAGGACGGTGGCGACATGAAGGAGCGCCTCCAGCTTCTCCGCGTCCAGCTTGCGCGCGAGGTAGAGCAGCCGCCGCAGGGCGGGGGTCTCGTCCTCACGCGGGCGCGGGCGCTGGCCCTTGCGGCCTCGCACCAGGGCGGTGAGGCCCAGCATGTCCTCCGGGGACACCTTCAGCTCCGTGCACAGCCGGTAGAGCGTCGGGACACTGGGCAGCATCTTCCCGCGCTCCAGGCGGCTGTAGACGGTGGAGAGAAGGCCGACGCGGGGGGCCTACCTCGGCTTGCGTCAGGCCCTGCTCTTCGCGGGCGGCACGGGCGGTTCTGCCGAGGGTGATGGCCAGTTCTTCATTCATGGGACCGGCTCGGGAGCAGGTGGAGGAGGATGCGCAGCTGGGGCATCCCAGGTGCCGCGCGAGGTTTATCAGACGACACCGGGCTGCTGGCAGCGTGCACGCCCGCGCGGAGAGGACGTCGCATGCGAGTGGCCCGAAGTTCCCGAGGAAGGACGTCATGAGGCCGCCACCCGCCATCCTGCCGCCCGGGGCCGAGGTGCTGGGCTACGCGGTGGAGTGTCAGCTGGGGCAGGGCGGCTTCGGCACGGTGTACCTCGCGCGCAACGCGGGCCAGCCCTTCGCCTTGAAGCTGCTGCACCTGCCCCGCGTGGGTGAGCGGGTGGAGCGGGAGGTCTCCATCCTCTTGAAGCTGCACCACCCCAACGTGGTGGGACTTCAGGGATACGGCTTGTGGCCGCCCGGGGCGCCGCAATTCGCCGTCATCGCCATGGAGTACGTGGACGGGCGCCGGCTGGACGTCTGGGCGGACGAAGAGAACCCCACGGCGCGACAGGTGGCGCGCGTGGTGCTGGGCGTGGCGCGGGCGCTGGCGGCTTCGCACGCGGCGGGCGTTCTGCACCGGGATGTGAAGGAAGCCAACATCATGGTGCGGGCCTCGGACGGCGTGGCCAAGCTGCTGGACTTCGGCATCGGCGATTACGAGGGCGCGAGGGGGCTGACGGTGGACATCCTTCCGCCGGCGACGCCGGAGTACCGCGCCCCGGAGGCGTGGCGCTTCTTCCGGAAGCATGTCCACGTGCTCGGTGCCCGTTACGAGGCCGGGCCTCCGGACGATTTATGGGCAATGGGCCTGGTCCTCTACGCGCTGCTGACGGCACGGAAGCCTTTCGACGAGCCCGACGACCCCAGCTTCATCGAGGCCGTCATGAACCGCGAGCCGGTGGCGCCGCACGTGGAGAACGCACGGGTCCCCCGCACGCTGAGCGACGTGTGCATGCGCCTGCTGGAGAAGACGCCGGAGACGCGCACGTTGAGCGCCCTGGCTGCCGTGACGGACTTGGAGCGGGTGCTTGCGGGCGCGGACGCGCAGTGGGACTTGCCGCTCTGCGATGCCTACGGCGAGGACACCGCGACGACGGAAGGGGGCCGGGACAGCGAGGAACTGTGGCTGCGTGCGCCCCTGTACCGGCCCCGCCGGGGCAAGCGGGCAGCTCCGCCCGCCGCCGAAGCCGCGATGGCCGTCCCCCAACCCCTCGTGAAGGCGGCGCCGAAACCACGTGGGCGTTCGCGGGCGTGGACGACGGTTGCGCTGGTCCTGGTGCTGTTCGCAGCGGGGGCGACGCGGATGCTCTGGCCGTCCCGAATCGAGGGGGGCGACCCGGCCCGTCAGGAAGTAGCGGCTTCTTCCGAGTCGCCTCAAGCTGACCGCGCCGCGGCCCCCACCGGGCCGAAGGCCACCGCCGCGGCCGTCGCGCTCCCCGCGACGCTCCAGGAGGATTCAGCCACCGTGACGACGCCGCCGAAAGACACGCAGCCCCTTCAGCTCCCCCAGAAGCCCGCGAAGAAAGGACTGGGCGTCATGGCCCGTGCGGTGAGCACTGCGGCGGCTTGCACGGCGCTCGCGTGTCCTGGACCGCAGGTGCGCCAGCCTCCGCCGCCGGAGCCGTGTCCGATTGGAGCCGTGAAGGCCATGGCGAAGTGGGGGGTAGCCATTGGGGACACGACGCCAGTGCGCTTCGATTTGGGCGAGCCTCGGGTCATTTCAATTGGCGAGGGCCCTGTCGAAGTCCTCATCATTGGCGGAGGAAAGGGCCTGCCGGGCAGGACCGCCTTGTCCGGGCGGAGCATCGTGCGTGACCGTGTCTATGCTCGCCTCACCTGGGCGACGACGCCGCAGGGTGACAGCTTCCCTGTATGTTTTGATGTCCATGCTGAAGAGGGGCCGAGGGGGATCGTGCGAGAACCAGGCGATGACTCTCCGTCTCGCGCGCGCATCTTCACGATTGCCACTGTGAAGGCGGTCGCTGAGTTCGAATAGCAACTCCAACGGAAAGATTGTCGAGTGCCTCCTTTTTCATGGGTCGTTCTCCTGGGGCTGCCTCTCATTGGGACCGCGGCGGTCGCGCAGCCAGAGGTTTCATCTTCAGTGCCAGGTTCGCGGCGCATTGAATTGAGTCCGGAGGGAACTGGGACCATCAGCGAAATCATGATCAGCCCGGGCCTTTCCACGATGCTTCTCTTCGACTCGGAGTTACAGCGGGAGAGCATTGAACTGGAAGGCCGACAACGCTTTTCGCTCGTAGACGTGGGGCAGGCCACCCTCAGGCTCATGCCCACGACGAGCGCCATACCGGGAGAACGGTTCAAGCTGATGGTGCGCTTCCGGGACGGTGCAGCGCCATCGACCGCGGTGTTCCTGCTGAAGGTGCATCCGGCGAAAGCAGAGGCCACCATCGAAGTTTACCGAGAGCAGCGGACGATTGAGACGTACCAGCAGGAGATCCGGGATGCACGGGTGGAAATCTTCCGTTGCAAGGAGGAGCTGGCACGAATGGTGTCTGACCATGGGGCGCCAAGTGGATTGACGGGAATCCTCATCAATGACGGATTGAATCCGGATGGCGTGGCGGGGCAGGTCCTGACGAGGTCCGTCGCGATGACGGTGACCCGTGCATTGAAGCCGACCACAATCTACAGCTATCGCTCCAGCAAGCTGGCGGCTGTGGATGTCAGGATTGAGGTAGAGACTGGAACGCTGCCGTGGAGGGCGGAGGGGGCGACGCTCAAAGGCAGGTCCGGCGAGGAGTTGAAGATCCTTCGCGTGTGGCAAGCAAAGCCCATCCTGCCGGGGGGACCCGAAGGACGCGTGATCGTGGAGGCAGAGGCTCCGGCGGCCGAAGTCCACGGGCCCTTCTCGCTCAAGCTCTGGGAGGCAGATGGGCCTCGGAGCATCACGCTCGGGAATGTGACCTTCCCTTGAGCGCGGGCGGCCTGGTTCATGGCCGACCCTCCATTTCCCGGGATGCAACCCGACCTGAATACACCCCGACTCCATCGTGTCCGTGAGATTGGGAGCAATCGATGCTCTCTTCACGAAAAGGCAGACATGATGAGTCGCTTCAGACTTCCGTCGACATCTTCTGTAACAACCCTGCTGGCGGTGGCCGCGCTGTCGGCCCCGTCACTGGCGCTGGCGGCGTCCACGACGGTGACGCTCACGCCCGTCGCGGACTCCTACGTCTCGCCTGACGGACCGGACTCGAATTTCGGGAACCATGGGACGTTCATCGTGAACCGGGGGTACGCCGAGGCCTACCTGCGGTTCGATTTGAGCAGCATTCCCCCGGATGCGGTCATCACGGCCGTCAGTCTCAGCGCGCTGGCCTACGACGGCTACGCGTACGGGGGCGACGGCAATGTCTACACGTCCTTCGTCGCGGACGATTCGTGGCAGGAGATGGGCATCACCTGGAACAACCGGCCCGCACCGGCGGCGACCCCGGTGGGCGAGTGGTTCCTCTGGTACGACTACACGCCGGTGGACAAGCTGGGCGTCAACTCCAATGCCGCGCTCATTCCCGTCGTGCAGGGAGAGGTCGCGGGCGACCAGAGGGTGAGCTTCCGGCTGCACTCGCCGGGCTACAAGACGCGCTATCGCTCGCGTGAGTACGCCACCGCGGCCCAGCGTCCGGCGCTGACCATCACCTACCGGGACAACGAGCCCGTCACCGTGGCGCTGGAGCCCGAGGCGGATGCGTACATCACCGGCGGCGACCACGGTGAGAACACGCTGAACTACGGCGGCGAGCAGTCGCTGCTCATCGACTACCGGTGGGACCGGAAGTTCTTCCTGCGGTTCAACCTGGGCAGCATCCCCGCGGGGGCCCACATCCAGGCCGTGAAGCTGTCCGCCACGGCGTTCACGGGCCGCTCGCCCGGCGGTGATGGCAACGTGTACGTGTACCCGTTGTGGGACAACACCTGGGACGAATACACCATCACCTACGACAACCAGCCGTGGCCGTACTGGTCGCTGCTTGGCACGTGGTGGATCTGGTATCCCTCCGTCAACCCGTACTTCGATCAGGTGGGCGTCACGGAGGATCCGGCCTTCATCTCCGTGCTCCAGACCGCTTCGGACGCCACCGACCGGCGCATCTCCTTCCGGCTCAACGGCCCGTACTACGCGACGAGCTACTACTCGCGGGAGTACCCGGACGCGTCCAAGCGTCCCAAGCTGGAGGTGACGTACCTGCCGTGATGCCGCGTGCCCTGTCCTGAAGGTCCGGGCACCCCATGCAATCGCTTCCGTCCTCGTTCGATACAGGAGCCAGGACGGAAGCGAGGGGGCTGTCTCCAGAACGGTGCTTCCGTCCGTGCTGGGGGAGGCGGTGGCGGACAGCGCGCCCACCGTGAACGTGGCGGAGGCGTGGACGGCGGTCCCCAATCCGCCGCCGCGGCGAAGCGGGGGCACCTGCTGCCCGCGGACCGGGACGTGCTGGTGTCCTGTCTGGGCAGTGCGGGCGCGGCCGTGGACGCGAAGCTCGACTCGGCGGTGCCCGAGGTGCACGCCGCGGAGCAGGCCTACATGGCGGAGCTGGCGGAGCGTGACGCGATGGAGCAGCGGCTCACGGGGGACATCGCGTCGTTTGGCCCGTATCGCTTCGCCTTCGTCTTGCGCGCGGCCGCACTCTACTCGGCGGCTCTGCGCCGGTAGATCTGCCCCTCGATGCTGATGATGTCCGCAGGGGGCTACGCCGCCGGGCGGCCCGAAAGGCTACTCGTCCTTCAAGTCGTTCAAGCGGGCCATGGGGCCAGCAGGAGAGGGCAAGGAGTGGCACCACATCGTGGAACAAACGAATGGGAACGTGGCGCGCTTTGGGCCGCAGGCGCTCCACCATACGGAGAACATCGTTCCGCTCGACAAGGCACTTCATGACCTCGTGAGAGGCCCGCCGCACGGCATGTGTGTTATTGAGAGACATGCCGACCCGCCTCGTGACGCTCCTGGGCATCCTGGTCCTTTCCGCCTGCGCGAATCCTCCCGGAGACAGCGGGGGACCGCCGGACGCGGGAGCGGGTGACTACGATCTCCCGTCCATCCCCTACACGGTGGACGCGGGCGCCCCCATCGACGCGCCCCGTGAATCCTGGACGTTCGTGCCCGTCTCCGACGCCCACTGCGCGAACGGGACGTCCACGGGCATGGCCGTCAACCTCACGGACCGCTCCAAGCGGGTCGTCGTCTTCCTCGCGGGCGGTGGCGCGTGCTGGGAGGCCGCCGCCTGCGCGTTGGGCACGGCCACCCACATCACCGACACGATGGGCGCGGATCCCGTGCTGGCCGAGGCCCGCGCGCCGGAACTCGCGGCGCTCTTCGACCGCGACGACGTCCGCAATCCCTTCCGCGACGCGAGCTTCGTCTACATCCCCTACTGCACGGGCGACCTCCACGCGGGCACCCGCATCCAGACGTATGACTGGTTCGGCCCCAAGAAGGTCGAACACGTCGGCTCCCGGAACATGGATGCGTACCTGCGACGGCTCCAGCCGACCTTCCCCCAGGCCGACCGCGTCTGGCTCACCGGAATCAGCGCGGGTGGCTACGGGGCGACGTTCCACGCGTGGCGCGTGCAGAAGGCCCTGCCCTGGGCGCGGGTGGACGTGCTGAATGATTCGGGGCTCATCATCAACACACAGGGGGATGGCCGCTACGGCACGATGCGCGCGAGCTGGGGCATGGAGTTCCCTCCCGGCTGCACCGGGTGCGACACGGGCTTGTCGGCGGTGCTGGGCGCGTCCGCGCGGCTGCTCACCGCTCCCCGGCGCTACGGGATGCTCGGGTACCTCCAGGACGGCACCATCTCCCTCTACTTCGGACTGGAGGGCGCGCAGGTGCAGTCCGGCCTGGAGGCGGCCCGCGCTTCCGCGGCGCCGAACGTGAAGACCTTCTACCTGCCGGGCAATCCTCACGTGCTCCTCGCCCACCCGGACACCGCGAACGGCGCGGGACTCACCGTGCGAGGGTGGATCCAACAGTTCGCGGCGGAGGATCCGGCCTGGGACCACGCCGGCCCCTGACGTGACGTTTCCCTGGGTCTCACGCCAACGTCGAGGAGCATCGCGGGGACGTGAGGGAGCATTGCTCACCTCCAGGTCCGCTTTGGCTTCGGCCGTCCGATAGTGGATCAGATGTGCGGCAGCCATCACGCGCACGTCCATTCACTCATGCTTGAGCACTTCGACTGCGCGCGGTCCGACGCACTGTCGGATCGAACAGGGAACCTCTCTCCTTGCGGCCCCTGCTTGGGGCCTTCTCGGGAGGCGTCGATGTTCGTGCGTCGGAGCTGGGCCGTCGTGTTGCTGCTGCTGTTATCCGGAGCGGGGTGGGCGGAGGAGCCTGCCGACTCCCAGGACTCCGAAGAGGAGGGAGAGGCACAGCTCAAGGACGCTCCTCCGCGCCCCACGCCGCCCGACTCAAGCTCGCGCTGGGCGAACCTCGTGAGCCTGGAGACCACGACGTTGGCGTTGCATTCGCGGGGGACGGTGGGACGAGGCGAGGGCTTTCTGCAGGTGGCGCCGCGGTTGGTGGTCGCCAGGCCAGGAGTGATTCACCTCGGCCTGGGCGCCCCGGTGCGGCTGCGGATGTGGGGCGGTGGGGAAGGGGCCGGTCTCGTCAGGAAAGAGGATTGGGACACGCGGTCCGACTGGGGCCAGGTGGTGCGCATCCTCACTGTAGGAGGGGATGCACCGAACTCGCTGTGGATGGGGGCCCTGGAGTCATACACCCTGCTGTCCGGGCACCTGGTGCGTCGCTACAACAACCGAGGCAATCCCGACTACCACCCCGCCGGAGTCGTGGTGACGGGCCTGATGGCACCTGTGTATGTGGAGGCTTTCGCCTCGGACGTGCTCGGTGCGCGGCTGATGGGCGCGGAAGTCGTCCTGGACGCGCAACACCTGCTCTTTGGCCGCCCTCTCAATCCCTTGCAGTATCTGCTGTCGCTGTCCGCGGTGCATGACTGGGGGAAGGCTGGAGGGACGTCGGAGCCGATGACGCTGGCCCACCTGGACGGGACGGTCATCCTGGTGCGGCGCGGAAACCCCGAGGGAGGCTTTGAGTTGCAGGCGATGGGCGGCTGGGGAGGGCGACCCGGCGAAGGGGGCGCATGGGGCGCGGTGGCGGGACTGGGCGTGGAGGTCGTGTCGTCGAGGTTGGACCTGAGGGCGCGCCTGGAAGCGCGCCTGCAACGGGGCGGCTTCCGTCAGGGCGCCTTCGGTCCGGACTACGAGTTGGCGCGCATCCAGGTGGCGGGGCCGTCCGCCCTGCCGCAGGTGGATGCGCCCTTCCCGGACGGGTATTCGGTCTACGGCGAAGTGATTCTCAGCTGGGACGCGGAGGGCCTGGGTGTGCTGGGGAAGCGCCACTTCCGCCTGACGATGGGGGCGGAGGCCTTCAGCTGGGGCCGCGTGGACGTGGATGGGCGCCTGGAGTCGCAGGTGTTTCACCGGAACCTCACCGTGGCGGTAGGTGGCGTGGCGATGGGAATGGGCCAGCCGGCAGCCCGCTACCTCGCGTCGGGTGAGGCGCGGTGGCGCTTCCTGGGCGGGTGGCTGTACGCGGTGGGGCAAGGGGGCACGCTGCTATTCCCGACGGCGGAGGGGACGCTGCGGCCGGGAGCGTTCGCGGCCGTGGGGCTGGGGGTGGACCATGTGCGCTGATCGGTGGCTGCACAGCGGACCCGGCCTCGTGCTGATGGTGGCCCTCCTCGCCTCGGGCTGCGCCTCGTTTCCCGCGAAGGCGAGCCATGGTGCCACCCTGGCTTTCAATCCCATCTTCTCGGCCGCCCAGGCGGAGAAGAGCACGGCGGCAGGTTTGTACCCGGAGGAGGAGTTGGACTCCTCGACCAGGGAGCGTGCGGCGGCGCCCCTGGGCTTTCGACGCGGCCCGTTGACTGACACCGTCGAAAGGACGGGGGCGCGCGGCTCGGGCGAGGTGGACGGTGTCGCCTTCGCGTGTGGCGGCGGGGGAGTGCCTTCCGGGTGGCCCCACCTGGACTCCAGCCGGGAGGTACTGGCGCCCTTCCTTGCGTGTGCCTCGCCGGCGGAGTTCGTGGCCATGCAGCGCGGGGTGGACATGGCCTCGCTGGTGGAGTCACTGGAGGATTGGGACGCCGTCCGGCTGGGCGCCCTGGGGCCACTCGACGCGCGGGCCTCGGAGGTTCTCGGACGCAAGCGCGCGGCCTTCCTCGTCGCCGTTACCGAGAAGTACGGCGGGCCATATGCAGAGGTCTTTGCCCTCTTCGTTATCCACTCGGCGTTCGATGATGAGTTACGCGAGGTGGTGCGGCTGCTGGCTCGCGACAAGCAGTTGGCGGAGACGCTGGGGAGCATGGCCGCCGTCCGCGAGGAGTTGAAGCGGCGGGGGCTGGCGCTGGAGAACTTCCTGGAGCGAGGAGAGCAGGCCCCAGATGTGCTGCGCGGGCTGGGGCGAGCAGGCCGGGACATGCTCTCCAGCACCTCCGTGAGTGGTGAGGCCCGGTACACGGACCTGATGGCGTTGCGGGGTCAAATGCCCTCGCCCTACCAGGCCGCCCTCGACGAAGTGCAGAAGGGCTTGATGGCGCGGCACTACTCGGCCGGAAGCGTCTCGGCAGGGGCCTTCGATCACCTGACGTTTGGCGTGCCGCTGGGCTTCTACCACCTGGTTGCGGGGACGGGGCACGGGGCGCACTCGCTGGCGCAAGGCAAGTACGAGCAGGCCAGCCGGGAGCTCGCACCGGCGGCACTGGCGGTGGCGTTGTACGCAGGAGGCAAGGGCGCCAGGGCCCTTGTGGAGGCGCGCGGAGGGCTACGACGGATTCAGATGCCGGCGCTGGATCTGGTGGGGATGAAGGCGCTGTTGGGGCGCATTGAGGAGCAGCTCGGCGTCAACGCCGCTCGCGATCTGCTGAGCTACCTCCAGGCGAACCGAGAGGGCGCGAGGGTCGCCGCCGAGTGGGGCGAGGCGGGGCTGCTGGCGCTGTACGAGGCGCGCGGCAATCCGGCGAAGGCGCACGCGGTGCTGGCGGAGGCCCGCCGCGATTCCGCCCGCGCCGCGGCAACGAAGGGCGTGGCCGGGAAGAGTGCCGGCGGCTCCGCTCTGGAGGCGGCGAAGGCCAAGCTGCTCCAGGCCGAACTGGAGGCCTCGGGCCCACGCCTTCCCAAGGACGTGGAGGTGTTGAAGGGACTGGCGCCCGAACTGGATGCGCCTCCGGCGGGAGTCGAGAGGGGCGCGGGCCTCTGGCGCGACTACGTCTCCTACCGAGAGCGGCGGCTCCAGGAGATTCAGAGCGGTGCGGACGTCAAGGGGCCCCTGAAGTGGGCGGGCTATCAGGAGATGTTCGCCCACTACGCGCGGGGCATGGCCTTCGAGAAAGCCATGGTAACCCTCCTGGAGAAGGAGGCGGCCCTACCACGAGCGCAGCGTCGATGGCTCGGGGACTTCGACCAACCTCGCATCGAGACGCACGTGGGAGTGCTGAAATCGGACCTGCGCTTCGCGGACCTGCTTGTCATCGAAGAACGCCCTGCTCCCGGCACTTCCCCTCGCGTCGAGACCTTCAGCTTCAAGAGCCGCGACCTTTCGCAGTTCAGAGTCAAGGCTCTCACGGCGCAAATGTTCGCGGACGCGAGCGCTGCCTTGAGGTACTACGGTGAAATGCTGACCATCCGACGCCCAGGCATGCAGATGGAGGTGCGGGTTAAGAAGGTTCGCTTGATTTACGAAGGTGGAGAATTCAAACCCAGGGACGCAAGTGCCCTAAGCCGGGCACTGAGCAGTATGCTTCACGCGGTTCAGGAAGTGGAGATCGTGTTTCAATGAGACATCTGAACCTGTGGAAGTCAAGGTCGGCAGACCGTCTCGTGCTGTCATTTGAAGCGGCCTTTGACAGTACCGCTCCAGCTGAAGACGAGCTGGGACCGATCTTCGAAATCCTGGAGAAGCATGCGGGCGAGTGGATGCCAGACGTTGTCGAGGGAAAGCGCGAACGCAAATATTCCAGAAATTCTGTCTGGAAGGCCTTCAACGAAATGCGCAGGGAGAGGGTCGCGGTCATCGGACTTTGTCGAACGCAAGAGCCTGCGCTGGACATGTCACTGCACCTCAGTCTTCCTCCGCTGCCTTCCGACATTGCTGTGTTGATTTACATTGATTCGCTCCCACTGTTCGCCGAGGAGGAGCCGTGCAGTCGACTCGTGGAGATGGTTCGGGAGTGGGCCCTGCGCTACCCGACTTCACACGCGTTTGCTCACAGCTCCGCCGATAACCAACTGTCAGGTGCTCCCAGTTTTGGCCGGGACAATGAGACTGTTTGGAGGGATGGATTCGATAAGGTCTATGAGTTTTCCTGGCTCAATGTCTTTGGCTCCAAGTTGGTGGAGACGGTGGGCCGCGAGCGGGTGCTCTCGACTCCCGCGCACCTCGTGGAGGAACTCCCCAACGGCTCCGTCCTCCTCGTGCTGCGGCCCACCCCCGCCGACTTCGCCAGTGAAGAGGCGCGCGTCGCCCAGGCCCGTGCCCATGTGCACCTGCGGCCGGAGCTCGACTTCGACACGGTGCTGCGGACCCTGCGCGAGCGCAGTGCCGCGCTCGCCCCGGTGGAACCACGCTTCCACCCCGACCTGGCGCCGCTCCTCTCCCGTCTGCCATTCGAATTCGCCATCAGTGAGCGGCAGCGGAAGATCGCCGAACTGAACGCCTTCCGACCGCCCGAGCCGGAGGAGTGGCTCCCGGCCGCACTCCCGTCGGACGTCGAGAATCCGGAGCGTGTCCTCAGCGACTACGATGACCTGTCAGAAGGCCTCGTGGCGGCGCTGCACACCAAGGTGCCCAGCATCTTCGATGAGACGCCTGAGTCCCTCACGGACCTCGACTTCTATTTCTGGAAGGAGAGCTTCCCGAAGCGGTACCTGCGAGACCTCATCGACAGTCACACCGCGCCGGCCCTGGGGGCCTACTTGGGACGTACGCTGGTCCGGCGGTTGGGCGGGACGTGGGTGCTGCGGCAAAAACTGGAGGAGTCGCAGGTGCGTGTCGGCCAGCGCGTCTGGCTCCCCTTCCTCCGCGCCCGCCGGTACATGCAGTCTTGCGAGGCGCTGCTGGACTACTCACTCACCCAATTCTTCCGGGAAGCGGAGCGGCACCGGGGCTGACCTGGAATCAGACGCTGACCGCGATCGTGAAGTAGGCTTCGCGCCCGCCATGCAGCTCGCCATCCCCCATGCCCCCCGCAGCGTCAAACTCGCCCAGGTGCCTGGGGCCGTGGCGCGGTTGGTGCGCGGGGTGGTGTTGGGCCTGGTGATCATCACCGTGCTGGGCCTGGGTGCCAGCTACGCCGGCCGCTACTTCATCGAGGAGCAGCGCTTCACGTCCAGCGCGGAGCTGGTGGACGCGGTGGTGGGCGCGAGTCATGCGCCCCCTCCGAGCCAGCACGAAGACGCGGAGGGCACGCTGGACGTCCTCTACACGTTCGCGGGCGAGGATCACTCCGTGTCGGGCGTGCGCACGGCCGCGGAACATGCCGCGGGCCTGGGCCACGGTGCCCGGGTGCAGCTGCTGGTGGATCCGTCCCAGCCGGGGCGGCCTCGCGAGGCGACCCATGCTCGGGCCCAGGCGGCCCGGGTGGGCCTGCTGCCTTGGGGCCTGGGCCTGGGGGCGCTGGTGGCCCTGGGCGGCTTCGCGTGGGAGGTGCGGCGGCTGTGGCGCCGGGAGGTGGTGCCCCTGCGCCTGGGCGCGCTGGTGTGGCTCACCCCGGACGATGGCTACCTGCCGGAAGGGAAGGGCGAGGCCGTGTTCCCCGCGCACTTCTTCCGCCAGGACGTGAAGCACGCCGTGCGGGCGCGCTGCCGCCCCCAACGGGCCCCGGTGCGCAATGGCGGCAAGGTGCTGGCCGCCGTGGTTCCCTCCGAGCCGGGGTGGTGCCGCGTCATCGACGAGGAGCTGGCGCGGACGCTGGGCTGGGTGCGCTGACAGACGGACAGGTGGGGTTGAAAAGTTGCTGGCCCCCAGAGGCCGTGTGACACACGCCTGTAGCTGCAACGTCCGGAGGCTTCCATGCGCGTTCGCTTCTCCCACTTCGTGCTGCCCGTGCTGCTCCTCACGGCCCCGAGCGCCGTCGGAGCCGGCAAGCGCAACGAAGCGGAGGAGGCGTACCAGCAGGCCCGCCGCGCCTACTACGCGCTGAAGGACGACGCGTCCCGCCGCAAGCTGCGCCACCACTGGCTCAACGTGGTGCACCGCTTCGAGGCCGTCGCCACGCGCTTCCCCAAGAGCGACCGCGCCCCCGATGCCCTCTTCACCGCGGGCGACCTGCTCCAGGAACTGAGCCGCATCTCCTTCGTGGACGAGGACCTGCAGTCGGCCATCTCGGACTACTCCAAGCTGGTGGAGGCGCACCCGAAGCACCGGCTCGCGGATGACGCGGCGCTGGCGCTGGCGCGCATCCACGTCAACCGCCTGGACAAGCCGGAAGCGGCCCGGAAGGTCCTCAACGAATCGCTGGCCACCAATCCCAAGGGCGACCAGGCCAAGGAGCTGAAGTCGCTGCTGGCCTCGCTGCCTCCGCCCAGCAAGACGCCGCCCGCGAAGCCCACCGTGAAGCCGCTGCCCCCGGTGGTGAAGTCCACGCCGGACACCGCCGTCGCCGCCGCGACCTCCAGCTCGCCGCTGGTGGACGCGATCTCCAAGCTCGCTCGCGAGCCGTCGCCGGTGCTGCCGCGCCTGGATCCGAACGTCCCGGCCTCGGGCTCCGAGACCTCGACGAAGGACTCCGCGGCGAACATCGTGGACGCGCCCACCGTCGCTGACCGGGCCGTGGACGCGAAGGCTCCGGAGGCGGTGGCGTCCTCGCACGGGACGTCGAAGCCGGAGGTCCGCGTGGAGGTTCCGGCCGTGGCGTCGAAGGCTCCGGCTCCGGTGGTGGACTATGCCCCGGTGGCGCCGAAGCCGGCCGCCCCCGTGGCGGTGGCGTCGAAGCAGGAGACGAAGCCGGCCGCTCCTGAGGCTCCTCGCCCGGTGACGGCGCCGGTGGACGCACAGGTGGCGCAGGCGCGGCTCAAGGCCGTGGCGAAGCAGTCGCGCCACGCGGAGCTGACGCTGGCGGAGCAGCTGGGGCTGAAGGTCCGGCGCGTGGTCATCGACCCGGGCCACGGCGGCCATGACTCCGGCGCGGTGGGCAAGGCGGGGACGAAGGAGAAGGAGGTGGCCCTGGCCATCTCCAAGAAGGTCGCCGACGGCCTGCGGGAGAAGGGCCTGGAGGTCGTGCTCACCCGCGACGACGACACGTTCATCCGCCTGGAGGACCGCGCGAAGCTGGCCAACGAGGCGCACGGCGACCTGTTCATCTCGGTGCACTGCAACTCGGCGGCGACGCACAAGCTGCGCGGCATCGAGACGTACACGCTCAACACGTCCGCGGACCGCTACTCCATCCGCCTGGCCGCTCGCGAGAACGCTTCCTCCGAGAAGGGCATCAGCGACCTCCAGTTCATCCTGGCGGACCTGGCCACCAAGGCGAACACGGAAGAGTCGTCACGGCTGGCGAACGCCGTGCAGCACAACCTGGTGACGGGCCTGTCCGGCCAGTACGACGGCATCAAGGACCTGGGCCACAAGGAGGCGCTGTTCTACGTGCTCCTGGGCGCGAAGATGCCCGCCATCCTGGTGGAGACGTCCTTCCTGTCGCACGCGGAGGACGAGAAGCGCCTGGCGTCCGAGCGCTTCCAGGACGAGGTGGCGAAGAACATCGTGCTGGGAGTGGAAGAGTTCCTCGGTGATCGCCGCCGCATGGCCAAGGTAGACTGACGCGTTCGTTGTCGTCAGTCCCCATGGCCGAGCAGTCCCCCCCGTCCAGCCCCAAGCCCGCGCAGGATCCCCACGCGCCCCCGTTCCAGACGGAGGCGGACCTGCGCGCGTGGCTGCGGGCCGAGGGCCTGGAACACCTGGCGCGCCTGAGCCTGGCGCTGCTCACGCCTCGCGTGGAGGCCGCGTACCTGCCGCAGGTGCGCGCGGTGATCTCCCGCCGCAGGCTCGTGGAGGTGCTGGCCCAGGACACGCTCGACCGCTGGACGGCGGAGATGCTGCCCACGCCGCGCATGCGGGACCTGCTGCCGAAGCTCGCCTGGCGCTACGTGGAGGACGAGCGGCAGGCCACCCTCGACGCCCGGGCCTCCGTCGCGGAACGGTTCGCCCCCCCGGCCGACAAGCGCACGCACACGGTCCACGGGATGTTGCTTGCCTGGCGTGCTCGCGTGCCTTCGAGCATCGCGCCTCGACCGGAGCGCGCGCTGTCGCTGGAGGCGCTGGTGGAGGAGCCGGACCTGCCGGGCTTCCGCCTCAAGGAGACGCGCATCTCCGAGCTGCCGGTGTCCCCGCCGGGCTCGGGCTTCATCCTCGCGGAGGCGCGGCTGACGTTCAGTCCGTCCGGCGTGACGGTGGACTGTTCGTGCGGCGCCACGTTCTGCGTTCACCAACTGGCGGCGGTGGACACGGCGCTCCTGTGGCTACGGCAGCGCTGGACGGAGGACTTCGGCGAGACGCTGGAAGAGCTGGTCCGGCCCGCGTGGGCCCGGACGCTGCGCGCGCTGGAGCGGGCGGTGGAGGAGAGCCCGGGCGGCGGCGGAGGCGTGGAAATCTCCTGGCGGCTGGACGTCATCGAAGGGTACGGCGTGGAGGTCGCGCCCTACGTGCACCGGCGCACGAAGAAGGGCCAGCGCACGACGGGGGCGAAGGTCGGCCGGCGCAAGCTGTTGCAGGAGTACGGCTCGCAGCTCAGCCCCTCGGATTCGCGCATCGCCGCGCTGCTCTCCGACAGCACGGCCCCCGCGTCGCGCGCGCTGCTGTTCGAGTTGATTGATCATCCGCGCCTGTCGCTGGAGGGCACGCAGGACATCCCCGTGCGCATCGAGCGCGAGAAGGTGGGCCTGGTCGCCGAGGACCGGGGCGGCACCGTGCTGGTGAACGCGGGCGTGGACGGCACCGTGCTGCCCGCGCCGCTGCTGGAGCGCGTGCGCAAGGCGAAGCCGGAGGACGCAGTGTTCCTCTGGGACGAAGGCGCGCATGTGCTCACGGTGCTGGACGTGAGCCCGGAGGTGCGCGCCATGGCCACCGTGCTCCAGCGGCACGGCAACGCGTTTCCTCCGGAGAGTCACGGGCCGCTGCTGGAGCACCTGTCGAAGCTCTCCGTGCGCCTGCCGGTGGCCATGCCCCGCAGCGTGATGGGGGAGTCCATCGCGCCGCAGCACCTCCCGGTGCTCCGGCTGGAAGGACAGCCCGGGGGCGCGGTGCGGCTGGAGCTGCGGCTGCGCGCGCTGCCGGATGGCCCGGCGTACCTGCCTGGCGAGGGGCCTCGCGACGTGCACGTGCGGCGCGACACGCGGTCCTTCCACGCGGTGCGCGACTTCGGGCGCGAGCTGACGGCGGGCGCGGCGCTCCAGGCCCGGTTGCCCTTGCAGGCGGCGGAGCCGCAGGAGCTGCCGTTCTGCTTCCTCTTCCACAGCGCGCAGGGCGGTCTGGCGGTGCTGGCCGCGTGCGCGGAGATGGAGCCCCGGCCGGAGCTGGAGTGGGTGGGCGCGTCCATGCGGCTCGTGCCCAAGCGGGGCGCGGGCGACCTGAAGGTCGTCCTGGAGCGCAAGCGCGAGTGGTTCGGCGTGCTGGGCAGCCTGTCCGTGGAGGGCGAGCGGGTGGAGCTGGCGCGGCTCCTGGACGCGGCCCGGCGCAAGGAACGCTTCGTCCAGGTGGACGCGCGCACGTGGGTGGAGATCGAAGCGGCGCTGCGCGAGCAGCTGGAGAAGCTGGCGGATCACACGTACCTGTCGAAGCACGGGCTGGAGGTGGGCCCGTCCGCGGCGGAGGCCCTGGCGGGGCTGGGCACCGCGGGCGCGCTCATCGACGCGGATGCGTCCTGGAAGACGCTGGTCGAGCGCATCTTCGCGGCGAAGGAGCTGAAGCCCCGGGTGCCCGCGGCGCTCAAGACGGAGCTGCGCGACTACCAGCTTGAAGGCTTCCGCTGGCTCACGCGGCTGGCGTCGTGGAACGCGGGTGGGGTGCTCGCGGACGACATGGGTCTGGGCAAGACGGTGCAGGCCCTGGCCGTGCTGCTGGATCGCGCGAAGCAGGGGCCCGCGCTGGTGCTGGCCCCCACGTCGGTGGCCTTCAACTGGCGGGACGAAGCGAAGCGTTTCGCGCCGTCGCTGAAGGTGACGATCTTCTCCGACGCGGAGGACCGGGGCGGCACGCTGGAGCGTCTGGGACCTCGCGACGTGCTGGTGCTCAGCTACGGCCTGCTCGTGCGCGACATCGAGCGGCTGGCCGCGCTGCGCTTCTCCACCATCGTCTTCGACGAGGCCCAGCAGCTGAAGAACGCGGCCACGCAGCGCTTCCGGGCGGCGCGAGCGCTCCAGAGCGACTTCAAGTTCGCGCTGTCCGGCACGCCGCTGGAGAACCACTTGGGCGAGCTGTGGTCGCTCTTCGCGGTCGTCTTCCCGGGGTTGCTGGGCAGCCTGGAGGCGTTCCGCAACCGCTTCGCCGCGCCCATCGAGAAGCAGGTGGATCCGACTGCCGCGCCCGCGCTGGCCCGCGTGCTCCAGCCCTTCCTGCTGCGCCGCACCAAGTCCCAGGTGGAGGCGCAGCTGCCGCCGCGCACGGACGTGCACGTGCCCGTCGTCCTGTCCCCGCCGGAGTGGACGCTCTACGAGGACGCGCGGCTGGCGGCGCTGTCCGACCTGGAGACGCGCAAGGCGAAGATGAAGGACCAGGAGCGGCGCATCGAGGTGCTGGCGGCGCTGACGCGGCTGCGGCTGCTCGCGTCGCACCCGCGCCTGTACGACAAGGCATCCAAGCTGGAGTCCTCCAAGCTGGAGCGCTTCCTGGAGCTCATCCAGGAGCTGCGCGAGGAGGGCCACCGTGCACTGGTGTTCAGCCAGTTCACGTCCCACCTGGCGCTGGTCCGCGAGGTGCTGGACGCCCAGGGCATCGCCTACGAGTACCTGGACGGCTCCACCCCCGCCAGCGCCCGGGCGGACCGCGTGCGTGCCTTCCAGGAGGGCGACGCCCCCCTGTTCCTGATTTCACTCAAGGCGGGCGGCTTCGGTCTCAACCTGACGGCCGCCACCAGCGTCATCCACCTGGACCCCTGGTGGAACCCGGCCGTGGAGGATCAGGCCTCCGATCGCGCGCACCGCATCGGCCAGCAGCGACCCGTCAC
Organism: Corallococcus sp. AB032C; assembly: GCF_003668935.1. Lineage (NCBI taxonomy): Bacteria > Pseudomonadati > Myxococcota > Myxococcia > Myxococcales > Myxococcaceae > Corallococcus > Corallococcus sp. AB032C. Next base: position 69,401 of record NZ_RAWP01000012.1, read on the forward strand.
GGTCTACCGGCTGGTCTCGCGTGGGACGATCGAGGAGCAGATGCTTTCGCTCCATGAGCAGAAGCGGGCCCTGGTGGCCGGTGTGTTGGAGGGCAAGGACGCCGCCGCCCGCCTGTCCACCCAGGAGCTGCTCGGGTTGCTCGCGCAGCGGATGCCGGGCATCGACGGGCTCGATTCCGACGCGACGAAGCACTGAACAGTCTTTCCGTGGTTTTTCTTGGACCCATTCGTGCGCCTGAACAGGCACTGAACAGACTTTTAGCCATTTCCAGTGCACCCAGACCTGGACGTATGATCAGTCCTGGGGCTCCGATCAGCCGTACCTACATGAAGAAATGATCAGGTGGGTAAGATGTGCTGTTTGTCGGCGGACAATCACCGCCGGGGCCTACATCCACCTGCCCGATCAGGATCGTCATGCCCACATGAACACGGCTTCAGTGAGTCTCGATCCACCCGATGAAACATGTATCAATTAAATATATGTTTCATTTATCGCGCATCTGCAATCAATTGCACTTGATGTCTGTGTTTTAGTCGTGGGTCAGTGGGAAGAAGTGCCCGATCGGGCCGTTCCCATGGCCCACGGCAAGCGGGTAGCGCAGGGCGGAGGTGACGTACTCCTTCGCCAGGCGCACGGCCTCCAGCGGCGGGGTCCCCAGCGCGAGCCTCGCGGCGATCGCGGCGGACAGCGTGCAGCCGGTGCCGTGCGTGTTCGGCGTGTCCACGGGCGCCACGGACAGCGTCTCCATGCGCGTCCCGTCGAACCACACGTCCGTGCCGCGCAGCGCGCCCGGCATGCCGCCGCCCTTCACCAGCACCACGCGGGAGCCCAGGGCGTGGATGCGCCGGGCCGCCTCGCGCATGTCCTCCAGCGTCTGGATGTCCATGCCCGCGAGCAGCTTCGCTTCATGGCGGTTGGGCGTGAGGATGGCCGCCAGGGGCAGCATGCGCGCGCGCAGCGCCTCCACCGCCTCATTGTCGATGAGCTGCGAGCCCGCTCGGGACACCATCACTGGATCCACCACGATGGGGCCCAGCGACACGCGGGCCAGCTGATCCGCCACGGCTTCGATGAGCGGGCGCTGGGCCAGCATGCCCACCTTGACCGCGTCCACGCGCATGTCCGACGCGACGGCGTCCACTTGCGCGGTGACGGACTCGGGCGGGAGCAGGTCCACGCGCGTGACGCCTCGCGTGTTCTGCGCGGTGATGGCCGTCACGGCGCTGGTGCCGTGCACGCGGTGGAAGGAGAAGGTGCGGAGGTCGGCCTGGATGCCAGCGCCACCGCCGCTATCAGAGCCGGCGATGGTGAGGGCGGTTGCGACAGGGAAGGGCTTCATGGGCGCGGCATCCTAGCCGCGGCCCGGCGCCTGGGGCCCTGGAACTAGAACTGGTTCTGCCGGGCCTGGTCGAAGTCCACGCGGTGCTTCAGGTACAGCGTGTCCAGCATGTGGTTGCTGATGGGGTTCAGGTTGCCGTCGGTGAAGCGGTGCACCACCGCGCCCTTGCCCGCGTCCTTGAGGAAGGCCAGCGGATCCACGTCGCCGCCCAGGCCGGTGAGCGTGGGCACGGGGTCCGCGTTGTTGACGTAGTGCACGTACTGAGGGCCGTTCGGGTACTTCGTGGACGCGGCGCCGAAGGTCTCCACCTGCAGGTGGCTCATCTTCGCCTCCACCTGCGCGGGGGACAGCCCGTCCTCCACGCGCAGCCGCTTCGCCACGTCGTTCAGCGCGCGCGCGGTGATCAGCCCGCCCTGGCTGTAGCCCACCAGGTGCACGTCGCGGCCGGCCTTCAGCTCCGAGTAGAGCGTGTCCGCCAGCGTGTCCACGGCGGGGTTCTTGCCCTTGTCCAGCTTGTCCGTCACGCACTGGCCCAGGTCCTTCACCAGGCCTTCAGTCGCGTTGTGGATGCCCACCACCTTCGCGCCGGAGCTGTCCGCCAGCGCCTGCATCTCGTTCACCTGACCCGCCGTCGGCGTCATGATGCCGTTGACGTAGAGGATCGTCTTGTCCGGGTTCGGGTTGTTCTTCGGCGTGATGCCCGGCACGTCGCCCAGCTTCGTCGTCGCCGGGAGCACCTTGCCGCCCGCGCCCACGAACATGCCGTCCTGCGCGCGGTCCGGCTTCGCGCCGCCAAACAGGCTGGTGATCTCCTTCACCGTGGTGGCGTTGAAGACGTCCGCGCCCATCTGCAGGAAGCGGGGGATGTCCTTGATGCCGCCCACCGCCGCGTCGATGAGGCCGCCCAGCAACCCGTTCTTCTGCGCCGGCGCGGCGCCCCCCAGGTTCGACGTGGAGGCGCGCGACGGCGACTGCTCGAAGGAGGACTTCTGGAACGCGGGCTGATGCGCCACCGGCTTCTTCGCGAGCGGCTCCGCGGCCGTCTTCGAAGTGGAGGACGGCACGGCGAGGGGACGGTTACGGTCGATCGTGCTCATGGGGAAACCTCCAACCACCGGGGGAAGTGGGTTCAGGTAGGTTATCCGCTCCTTGCCTGGGAAGTTGCGTGCCCCCGCGTCATGGCCCCGCAATCCACGCCGCGTGCCTGACGCGCTTGGTCAATTCCAGACACCCGGCATGGTTTTCAGCGCTTCACGACGTGGATGTTGAAGTCGCCGGTGCGCAACGTGCCCCACAGGCGCAGCCACAGCGGGAGGAAGGCCTCCGTGCCGCGGGCGGTGGTGATGTCGCCCAGGTCGATGACGTGCTTCCAGCCGAAGCCCTCCGTGAGGAGCTGCTTCACGCGGGCCTTGGCGTCCACGTCGTTGCCGGACACGAAGACGTCGTGATCTCCCGGCACGCGTGAGGGATCCACCATCACCTCGCAGTTCATCGTGTTGAGCGTCTTCACCACCTTCAGCGACGGGAAGGCGCGCTGGAGCTGCTCGCCCAGAGAGTCGTCCGGAGGCGTGGAGAGCACCGGCGGCATGCCCTTGGTGAAGTCGAGCGGGTTGGACACGTCCACCAGCACCTTGCCGCGCAGGGCCTCCTCACCCGCGGACTTCAGGACGTCCAGCGAGGCATTGCCCAGCGTGCAGTTGAAGATCAGCTCCGCGAACGCGGCGGCGTCCCGGAACGTGCCCTGAGAAGCCTTGCCTCCGGACTTCTTCACCCACGCGGCGGCCTTCGCGTTGTCCGGCGTGCGCGAGCCCATGCGCACCTCGTGGCCCAGCGCCACCAGCTTGCTGCCCAGCGTCTCGCCCACAATGCCCGTACCCAGGATCGCGATCTTCATGAGGACTCCCTTTCGTGTGGGGTGAACCCTAATCGTCAACCCAGGCGACCGTGAGCACGTCCAGGTTGAACCATCATCAACCCTGGGTTGACAATGCGGCCCATGGACCTGTTCACGGGCGTGTTGCCCTTCCTCCACGTGGCGGAGGAGCGGAGCTTCCGCAAGGCGGCGGAGCGGCTGGGCGTCACCGTGGCGGCGGTGAGCAAGGCGGTGCGGAAGCTGGAGGAGGAGCTGGGCGCCAGGCTCCTGGAGCGCACCAGCCGGCAAGTGGCCCTCACCTCCGAGGGCATCGCCTTCCTGGAGCGGGCGCGCGAGGCCGTGGCGCAGATCCGCGCCGCCCGCGAGACGGTGGCCCAGGCGCACCGCGCACCCAGGGGACCGGTCACGGTGTCACTGCCGTTCATCCTGGGCCCCGTGCTGTTGCCCCGGCTGGCGCGGCTCCAGGCCCGCCACCCGCAGCTCACGCTGCACGTGCGCATGAGCGACCGGCTCAGCAAACTGGTGGAGGAACAGGTCGACGTGGCCATCCGCGTGGGCGGGATGGAGGACTCCAGCCTCGTGGCGCGGCGGCTGTTCTCCACGCGATGGATGACGCTCGCGTCGCCGGCCTACCTGGCCCGGCATGGAACGCCGGAGCACCCGTCACTGCTGGAGCGCCATGCGTGCCTGAAGTTCGTGGATCCGCGCGGCATCACCCGCGAGTGGCACTTCCGCGAATCACCCGGTGGCGACAAGGCCGGAGTGGTGCGCACGCGCGCGGCCATCGACGTGGATCACGGCCCGGCGCTGCTGGACCTGGCCGCCGCGGGTGCCGGGCTCTGCCAGGTGCTGGACTTCATGAGCGACGCACGGCTGCGCGAGGGTGCGCTGGTGGAGGTCCTGGCGGAGTACGCCGCGGAAGGGCCTCCGGTCCACGCGCTGTGCCTGCCGGGGCGCCAGTCCGTGCCCCGTGTCCGCGCGCTCCTCCAGCACCTGGTGGAGGAGCTGCGCGCCGTCACGGCGTGGTGAGCGCTTCCTTCCCGGCGGGCAGGCCGCGGGGGGCTTCCGCTTCGGGCGTGGGAACTTCCACCGACGCCTCGTTGACCTCCTTGTAGAACCGGCGGCCGAAGATGACGCCCAGCACCAGCGACACCACCATGCCCACAGCGGAGACGGCGGTCATCACCGTGCGGCCCTGCGCCAGGCCACTGCCGAACTGCGCGGTGAGGAAGGTGCCCGGAATGGTGCCCAGCACCACGCCCATCACGGAGGGCCAGAAGCGCGCGCCGCTCGCCGCGCCGGCGATCAGCATGATGTCCGTGGGACACAACGGATTGAGGCACGCCAGGAACGTGAACTGGAAGTCGTGCCGCCGCGCCGCCTTGGCGATGGCCGGGTACTTGCTGCCGCACAGCCGCTGCATGGGCCGCGTGCCCAGCTTGCGAGCAACGAAGTAGAGCAGGGTGGCGGACAGGAAGCTGCCCGTTAGTGAATAGAGGGTGGCGGCGAGAGTCCCGAACATCATCCCGCCCACCGCGGTGAGGACCTGACCTGGCAAGAGCGTCAGGGGCCGCACGGTCAGGAAGGCCACGTACGCCAGGGGGGCGTAGTCGCCCAGGGGGAGCAGCAGCTCCCGGATGGTGCGCTGATCGATGAAGTCCGGCCCCAACAGCCGGAGCATCACCAGACCGCCAATGGAGACGACCATGGGCGCGAGGATTCGCAACCAGGTCTTCAGTCCGTTCCTGACACTCGCCAAAAGAACCTCCTCCACCGCCCGCGGACACATGTGTCAGGCGTTGCGCACAAGGTGGGATCCGAGCAGGGAATCGGCAACGTGGACTGAATTGTTGTGAACAACGAGAGCGTCCTGCCGGGCAATCACCCGTCCCGACCGGATGCCCAGCAGGCCTGACAAGCGCGCGAAATCCTTGGGGATTATGCATGCAATGTCAGGAGAGAACGGCTGGCGGTGTACGGAGCTTGCTTGCATCGGGGCGCTTCCGTCCCAAGGTTTCAGGCAAGGGACACCAAGGCGCGGACGGGGTTGGGCAGTCACGAGAGGAGACACGGACATGTCGGACAAGGACAACAAGGGCAGCATGACGGTGGCTGAGGCCGGGCGTAAGGGCGGCGAGACTGTCCGCAACGAGCGCGGTCGCGAGTTCTACGAGACCATCGGCCGCAAGGGCGGAGCGACGGTGAAGGCCGAGCGCGGACGCTCCTTCTACGAGGAGATCGGCCGCAAGGGCGGCGAGACCGTGAAGGCCGAGCGCGGCGCGAAGTTCTACGAGGAGATCGGCAAGAAGGGTGGCGACCGCGTCAAGGCCACCCGCGGGCCGAACTTCTATGAGGAGATCGGTCGCAAGGGCGGGCAGAAGGTCAAGAAGCTGATTGAAGAGGGAAAGCGCGCCGCCCGCGCCGCCATGGAGAGCCAGGCCGCCGCCGGGAATGCCCCCGCGTCCGAGGGCACCTCCGCTCCGGTGAAGCCCCCGGAAGAGCCCGCGCAGCCGGGTGGCAACGAGTAACGGGGGACAGGAAGCGCGGTCTTCCGGTATGACGGCCGCGTGTACCTCGTCATCACGTTCCTCGAACAGGTGGAGACGACCGAGCGGGCGATCCGCCGGCTCCGGGAGTTTGGCATCCCGGAACCGATGGTCATCCGAGCGCGCAGCGCCGCCGCGGCCTTGTCCGCGGAGGTCCCGGTGTTCGCCGGACTGCGCAGCCTCGCGCTGGGCGCGGATGAGGACCGCATCGTCCTGGTGAGCGTGCTGCCCGCGCTCCCGCAGGAGGAGTTGGATCGCATCCTCCAGCGCGTGCAGTTGGAGATGGACGCGGACGACCCACCCATGGGTCGCCTGGTGGCCCTGCCTGTCCTGGCGGCGCCCACGCATCGGCGTGGATGACGCGCGGGGGCGCACGGGTGTAAGCACGTTGAGTGCAAGCGCTGCTCGTCTTTCTCATCGTCGCGGCGTTGTCGCTGCTCGCGTCCAGCCGGTCGCTCCTGGCTCCGGGCCGCTTCCCGGCGTTGGCACAGCTGGCGGCCAGCGGCCTGATGTTCCTCATCTTCGGGGCCCTGCTGGGCCCGTCCCTCCTGGGCGTGCTCACCGTGGGCAACCTGGAGTCACTGCGCCCGCTGGTGGCGCTGGGGCTGGGGACGGGGGGCGTGCTCTTGGGGCTCAACCTGGAGCCGCGCCTGCTGCGGTTGTTGCCCCGGCCCGTGTACGCGGCGGCGGTCGCGCACGCGGGCACGGCGTTCCTCTTCGTCGCGCTGCCGCTGTCCGTGCCGCTGCTGTTGTCCATGGGCCTCAGGCCCTTGATGGCGGTGGGCGCGGCGGCGCTCCTGGGCGCGGCGGCGAGCCTGTCCTCCGGCCACTTCGCGGTGCTGGGCTACCGCAACGGACGGATGGAGCGCGCGCGCGGTCTGGGCGTGGCGCTGCTGACGATGATGGACGACGCGGTGGGCCTGGGCGTGCTCGCGCTGGGCCTGGTGCTCGGCGTCACCGGCAACGCGGTGGAAGGGCTGGGCCTGCTGAGCCTGACGCTGCTTCTGGGCGTGGCGTGCGGGGCGCTGCTGGCGTTCCTCACCTATTCGCTGAAGGACCTGGCGGAGCAGACCACGGTGACGCTGGGCATGGTGGCGCTGGTGGGCGGCGCGGCGGCGTACCTGCGGCTGTCGTCGCTGCTGGCGGGCGTGGCGTGCGGCGCGACGCTGGCGCTGATGGGCGGGCGCACGGCGGAGCGGGTGGCGCGGGCACTCTCCCGCGTGGAGCGGCCCACGTACCTGGTGCTGGTGTTCCTGGTGGGCAGCCACATCCACGCGCGTGACATGTCCGCCTGGGCGCTGTTGCCCGCGTTCGTGGGGCTGCGCTTCCTGGGCAAGGTGCTGGGGGGACGCTTCGCGCAGCGGCTCACCGCGGGCGTGTTGGACCTGCCGCCGCGCTTCGGCTACGCGCTCATCTCCCAGGGCGGCCTGGCGCTGTGCCTGGTGGCCGAGTACGTGATGCTGGTGCCGGGCTCGCTGTCTCAGCGCGTGTTGGACGTGGTGGCGGTGGGCGCGGTCGTCAACGAGATGCTCGCGCACGGGGCCTTCCGGCACGTGCTGGCCGCGGAGCCCAGGGCCACGACTTCGCGGGACACGCCTTCCGCCGGTGACTCAGGGGTGGCGGCGTGAAGGGGTCCATCTTCCGGCTGCTGCTGCTCATGGGGCTGCTGGCGGCCATCACCCAGGCGCAGGTGGTGCGCGTGGACGCGGGCACGCCGGTGCTGCTGGCGGCGGGTGCGCTGCTGTTGTGCGGCCTGTTCGCGGGCAAGGTGGCCAAGGGCATGGGCCTGCCTCGCCTCACCGGCTACCTGCTGGTGGGCGTGGCGGTGGGGCCGTACGCGCTGGGCTTCATCCCCAACGCGGGCGTGAAGGGGCTGGAGCTGGTGAAGGGGCTGGCGGTGAGCCTCATCGCGCTCGTCGCGGGCACGGAGCTGCACCTGGGGCTCATCCGCCGGGTGGGCGCGCGCGTGGCGCTGCTCTGCGCGGCCGTGTGTGGGGTGACGTTCGCGGTGTGCTTCGGGGCGACGTTCGCGCTCAAGCCCGTGCTGCCGTTCCTGACCCCCATGACGGTGCCGCAGGCGCTGGCGGTGAGCGCGCTCATGTCCACGGTGGTGGTGTCGTTCTCCCCCACGGTGACCATCGCCATCGTGCAGGAGACGTCCGCGCGCGGCCCCTTCACGGAGTTCCTGATGGCGCTGGTCATCATCGGGGACCTGTTCGTGATGGTGGCCTTCGGCCTGGCGGCGGGCATCACCCGCGCGACGTTCGGCACCAGCGGCTTGGACCTGCCCGCGCTGGTGGGCGGGGTGGGGTGGGAGCTGTTCGGCTCCGTGGTAGTGGGGTGCCTGCTGGCCGTGGCGATGCTCCTGTACATGCGAGGCGTCAACCGGGAGCTGCCGCTGTTCCTCGTGGGGCTGTCGTTCGCGGCGGCGGAAGGCGGGGCGCGGCTGCACCTGTCGCCGCTGCTGGTGTCGCTGGCGGCCGGAGCGCTCATCGCGAACCTGGACGAGCGCGAGGGCCGGCGCATCCACCACGCCATCAACCAGGCGGGCCTGCCGGTGTTCGCGCTCTTCTTCGCCGCGGCGGGGGCGGGGCTGAAGCTGGACGCGCTGGTGTCCGTGGGGCCGGCCGCGCTGATGCTCGTGGCGCTGCGCGGCCTGGCCATCTGGGGAGCGTGCCGCAGGTTCGCGCCCGCGGAGGACCCGCGCCTCAAGCGCTACCTGTGGATGGGGCTCATCTCCCAGGCGGGCGTGACGTTCGGCCTGGCGGCGCTGGTGTCGCGCACCTTCCCGACCTTCGGGCCGCAGGTGGAGGTGCTCATCATCGCGATGATCACCGCGCACGAACTGGTGGGGCCCGTCCTCACCCGGCGCGCGCTGATGGGCAGTGGCGAAATCCGTGCGGAGGAGGCGGGCGGCGGCGCATAGTGGGGGCACCCCCCTCACCCCGGGGGTGGCCTCTTCCAGGAGCCTCCCGTCATGCCCGCCGCTGTCGCTCCCATCCTCGAGGTGGACGTGGATCACCCCTCGCCCCGCCACATCGCACGCGCGGTGGAGGTGCTGGAGAAGGGCGGCCTCATCGCCTATCCCACGGACACGTACTACGGGATCGGCTGTGATTTGAACGCAAAGAAAGCCATTGAGCGGCTGTACCAGCTCAAGGGCCGCGACAAGAAGAAGCCCTTGTCACTGCTGTGTCCGGACCTGTCGGACGTGGCCCGCTACGCGCACGTGAGCAACTTCGCCTACCGCGCGATGAAAGGGCTCACTCCCGGTGCATTCACCTTCATCCTGGAGGCCACACGCCTGGTGCCAGAGGTGATGATGACGAAGCAGAAGCAGGTGGGCCTGCGAGTGCCGGACGCTGCCTTGCCCCGCGAGCTGGCGAAAGCGCTCGGCCGCCCGCTCATCACCACGTCGGCGACCCACACCGACGGTACGGTTCTCTCGGACGCCCGGGATATCAAGACGGCGCTGGGCCATGGGCTGGATTTGATTCTTGACGGAGGCGTCACTTTGAACGAGCCGTCCACGGTGGTTTCACTGATAGGCGATACGCTTGAAATCCTGAGGCAAGGCAAGGGTAGTCTGGAGTCCTGAAATCCATTCCAGAGGGGGAAGCCTTGGCTGAGGGGGACCTACCAGCAACGCCTGTCGTCGACTCACCGGAGCGGGTGCCGGGCGCGTTCGCGCTGCTGGGCCTGTTGGTGCTCCGTCCCATTGACTTGCATTACCGGCTGCGCGAAGCGGGCATCCGTTCGCCCGCGGGACGCATCGGGCAGCTGTGGCGCGAACAGGCCGAAGGAGGCCGCGCCGCCGGGGCCTTCGTGGCGCGGATGCTGCTGCTGCTCGTCGTACTGTCGCCCCTCCTCACGGTGCTCGCGGGGCTGGGGCTGCGGCTGATGGGCGTGCCGATGCGGGGCGTGTACCTGGTCTCCGCCGCGCTGTGCAGCGCGGTGGGGCTGGTGGTGGCGCTGGTGTCGGGGCTCGCGTCGGGCGTGCTGCTGGGCTCGCTGGCGAGCGTGTCCATGCTGGCGGGGCTGCACGCCACGGCGGGTGGCGCCTTCGGTCCGGAGCACGGAGGCGTGGCGGCGATGATGGTGGGCCTGTGCCTGGGCATCGTGTCCGGCCTGTCCGCTGGGAGTATTGGCGGCCTGTCCAGCGGGCGCGGTCCGTCCGTGCGCAACGTGCAGGTGGCGGCCATCGCCACCAGCCTGGTGCCCATGCTGGTGTGGAGCAGCGCCTCGACGGTGTCCTTCGCGGGCGCGGTGGCGGCGAGCGCGCTGGTGGCCTTCCTGATGTGCGCGTTCCGGCTGCCGTTCTACGCGCTGGAGGTGCTGGCGCAGGCGGTGGCGTACGCGGTGGAGCGCTTCACGGGGAAGCCCACGCTGCGCTGGGTGCCGGTGCGGCATCACAACCTGAGCTACCTGCCGCACCCGTTCCTGAGCCGCCACCTGGCGCTGGCGGTGCGCTCGCGGCCGGCGGAGGTGCTGGCGGTGGCGGACGCGTGCCTGCGCTCGCCTGGGAACATCCTGGTGGGCTGGCCCTGGGTGGTGGAGGCGCTGGAGCGCGCGCACGCCCAGGAGGCGTCGGCGGAACCCCAGGCTTGAAGACGCCTGGGGCCGCCGCCGGGCGCTACTGCTTCCGCACGTCCGTGACGACCTTCGCGCCCACGTCGTTGGGGGCGTAGGTCAGCTTCACGGAGTCCCCGGCCCGGATGCCCTGGAGGGTCTGAGCGAGCTGGGGCTTCGTCGTGTCCACCACGTAGGTGAGCGGTGGGGCGTCCGGGGTGGTGCCCTCCAGCTGGATGCTGGACGGACTCACGCTCTTCACCTTGCCCGTCCGGGTCTTCTGCTCCTTCGCCACGGGCGCGGGCGTCTGCGCCAGGGCCGTCGTGCCCACGCTGCCCAGCGTGAGGACCGCCATCCACATCCATGCCTGTGCACGCATCTTCGTCACTCCTTGAGTGTGGGACGCGGCAGGGTGGACCGCTTCCCGGGGTGAAGGCAACGTCGTGACGGGTGGGGCCGTCAGGGAGTTGCCCTCGGGAGCGCGTCCGGTAGCCTCCGGGGACCATGGAAGGACTGCTCGACGCGTTCATCGCCTTCATCCGCGCGGAGCGGGGCTTGTCCGGCAAGACGGTGGACGCCTACGCGGCGGACCTCACCGTGTACTTCGAGGACCTGCGCTCGCGCGGCAAGGACGACGTGGCGCGCGTCAAACAGGAGGACGTGCTCGCGCACCTGGTGACGCTGGGCAAGCAGGGCCTGGGGCGCCGCAGCCAGGCGCGCCACCTGGCCGCGCTTCGCGTCTTCCACCGCTTCCTCGTGGCGGAGCGGCTGGCGGACAAGGACCCCACGGAGGACGTGGACACGCCGAAGTCGCCCCGGAAGCTGCCCGTGTTCCTCACGCTGGAGGAGGTGGAGCAGCTGCTCGCCGCGCCCGACGAGCGCACCGTCACGGGCCTGCGCGACAAGGCCATGCTGGAGGTGCTCTACGCCACCGGCCTGCGCGTGACGGAGCTGTGCACGCTGGAGCTCAACAACGTGCAGCTCACGGCCGGCTACCTGGTGACGAAGGGCAAGGGCTCCAAGGAGCGCATCGTCCCGCTGGGGCGCGTGGCGATTGAGAAGGTCCAGGAGTACCTGGCCCATTCGCGGCCGGAGTTCCTGGGCAAGCGCGAGGCGAAGGCGCTCTTCGTCACGCCGCGCGGAGGGGGCTTCACGCGGCAGGGGTTCTGGAAGCTGCTCAAGCGCTACGCGCTGAAGGCCGGCATCCTGAAGCCGCTGTCGCCGCACAAGCTGCGCCACTCGTTCGCCACGCACCTGGTGGAGCGCGGCGCGGACCTGCGCGCGGTGCAGCAGATGCTGGGCCACGCGGACCTGGCGACGACGCAGATCTACACACACGTCAACGGCGCCCGCCTGCGCAAGGTGTACGACGAGTTCCACCCGCGCAGCGACGCGTTCAAGCCCAAGCCCTCCGCGCGCAAGCGCCCGCCCGCGCCGTGACGCCGGGAGTCGAGCCGTCATCCCTCACGGGGTGAGGGGGACCCTGGACCGCGGGGAGGGGGCGGGGCGTGCGTCGCGCGCGAACGCAACCGCTTGCGGCGAAGACGCGCTTCGAGCGCGTGCGCGTGCCTCCGAAGCCGGCTCGCAGAGGAAACGACGCATTCCTGGGAAGTGGATCGCCACGTGCAGTGCAGGACGGACGCGGCGGACAGCGGGTCCGCCGCCCTGTCGCACGGTCTCGCGTACCACCCCACTCGGGCGCGGTGTGGCCCACGAAGGTCTGCTCGTCCATGAAGCGTTCTCGCCAATCCCTGATGTCAGGCGTCCTCAGCCTTACCGGCTGCGTGGCGCTGTCCCTCTCTGGCTGCAAGGTGCCGGAGGCCGACGCGGCGGAAGCGAAGGCTCCGCCCAAGAAGGCACCCACCTCCAACGTCGTGCCGGCTTCCGCCACCGCTCCCGCGGAGCCCGGCAAGGCCCGCACGCCGTTCGCCGCGGCTCGCGAGGCGTTCGAGCGCAACTCCGTGAACGCCAACCCCTTCGCTGACAACAACGGCAGCATTCCGCCGTCCTGGCAGTACTCGGGCCCGATGTTCAGCCTGAGCCACGACTATCCGCAGACGCCCGTCGCGCCGCCGGCCAATCCGCCGTGGATCGCCGCGCTCAAGGGGCAGCCCATCTCCAAGGCGAACGCGCTCGCGTACGTCAACGCGTTGAAGGCCTACATCGCGCCGTCCATGCAGACGCTGCTCTACAACTATCCCCGGTGGGATGCGGCGAAGGAGGGTTGGTACAACGAGCCGTGGCTCGCCTCCATCCGGGAGAGCATCCACGGCACGTACGTGGGCTCCGAGTTCCCCGCGGCCACCTTCGCCGCGTCCGGCCTCAAGGTCGACATGACGACGTACGTGCTGACCTACTACGACAAGGTGGCGGCGTACGCGCTGGGGCAGGTGTGGGGCAAGACGGCCATGAGCCCCACGCTCACCAACACGTCCGCGCAGTTCCCGGAAGGGTCCATCGTCATCAAGGTGGCGTTGACCAGCGCGCTGGCGAAGGACTGGCCGGTGATGCAGGGCGCGTCGCCGTGGCCCGTCTACGTGCCTCCGCCCAACGGGCCCACGGGCGCGAAGCCGGTGACGATGAACGCGTCGATCATGCAGTTCGACATCATCGTCAAGGACACGAAGTCGTCGCCCAAGACGGGCTGGGTGTTCTCCACGTTGGTCTACGACATGCGAGTGCCGGGCACCCCCTGGGACAAGATGATCCCCCTGGGCGCGATGTGGGGGGATGATCCCAACGTCAACTCCACGCTGAACCCGGGCACGCCGCTGCAGGAGACGGTCATCAACCCCGCGGCGCCCGCGTACTCCACGGCGACGCTGGGGTGGGGCGGCCGTCTGTCTGGCCCGAACGACGGCGCGGTGGTCGCGCCGGCCTCCATCAACGGGCAGATCGTGCCGGCCGTGCAGGCCTCGTCGTGCATGAGCTGCCACAGCGTGGCGGAGTGGCCCATGAAGACGTTCCTGTTGCCCACCACCACGATGCCGCCGACGGTCGTGGGCGACGCTCTGGTCCTCGAGCAGCCTGGTTCCGCGGCCTGGATGAAGTGGTTCCAGAACAACCCGGGCAACGTGCCGCTGGATCCCGGGACGGTGCCCATGGACTTCGACATGGTGTTCGCATTCAAGTCGCTGCCCGCGTGGCAGGCGGCGACGCAGGGCAACAGCGGCATGAAGGCCTTCGAGGCCGTAGACCTGCTCCGCGGCACGCAGCCCGTCAACCCGCGCGACCTCAAGTACAACGGCCAGTAGGCCCGTGACCTCCGGGAGGACCCCATGTCCATCTTCGACAAGGCCATCATCGGCGCCGGTGGCGGTGCCATGTATTACCTCGATGCGCGCATGGGGTCCGACCTCACGTCGGACGTCCGGGAGCAGTTCCAGAAGCAGTTCGGGAAGATCAAGAACCTGGAGGCTCGCAAGAAGGCGCTGGAGCACCTGATGTTCGTCGGTGACAAGGACATCGACATGCAGACGGCCCCGGAGAACAAGTCGCTGCTGGACCTCACGTCCAAGCGCGCCGTGTTCAAAAACACGGTGCTCATCGGCATGAGCAATCCGTGGCACATCGGCAAGAGCGACCAGTACACGGGGCGAGGCGGCAACTACGTCGTCAATCACACCCGCCAGGTGATCAGCACCCGGCCGCTCTCTTCCTTCAAGAACACCCAGTCCCGGAGCACGGTGAAGGCCGAGTGGGAGAAGGTCTTCAACACGAGTGACTCCGTGGTCGGAGAGGATGTCCTGTTCGAGCAGTCCCAGGGCTACACGACCCGCGAGAGCTTCAAGGACGAGTGGCTGAACGTCATCGGCCGCGCCATGAACCTGGGCCTGACCCGTCTCTGGGGCAACGTGACGAAGATCGAGTGGAAGCCGGACAACGACAACGACGAGGACAAGGCGCACTTCGAGATCACCTTCACGCCGGCGAAGTTCGAGAAGGAGCATGCGCCCATCAAGGCCCGCGAGCTGCTCCTGATGACTGGCAACGGGAGCTACCTCAAGCCCACGGAGGCCAACGGCATCAAGGTCCCAAAAGGGTGGGAGCGGGACCGGCGGATCATGGACATGGATCAGCTCATGCGCTTCCTCGTGGCGAACGGGAAGAAGCGCAAGCGGATCGTCGTCCAGGGCGGGAACGCGGCGATCGACGCGGTAGAACAGGCCCTCCGCTATGGCCATGAGGTGCACTGGCTGGTGCGGTCCGGAGTGAACATCCTCGCCAACTCCCTGCTCGTGCACGCCCCCAAGCTCGCCAAGAGTGGGACCTATGTGAACCAGTCCGTCACGTCGCAATTCAAGAAGGGGGTGAGCCTGGCGGAGGTCGCAAGCACCAGCAGCACGCAGCTCCGCGTGCAGGCCTACTCGCTGGAGGATGAGAAGAAGGGCAAGGGCGAGGACGAGGTCATCACGAAGAAGAAGACGCCCGTCGCGGACATCAAAGACGTCGACATCTACGTCTACTGCATCGGCCAGGAGGTGAACGACAGCCCTTCGGGGGTGGCGAAGCTGCTGGTCAGCAGCAACCTCCTCAAACAGGAGGGCCGAGGGGTCAAAGAGTCAGAGCTGGAGCTCATCTGCGACGAAGGCTGGCTCTTCCGGAGCCTGTCGCAGCGCAAGAACTCCGTGGAGGAGGCCGCCATCGGGCTCCGGAAGAGGTTCTCGGAGCGATGCCGCATCGACGTCCTGGGCGCGGCTTCCTTCATGCTGGTCTCACCCCAAGGAAAGCTCGGGAGCAAGCTGAAGCCCCTGACGAACTATTCGATCCAATCCGTCGCGGACGTGCGCCAGTTGGCGGCGCTCAAGGACGTGATGCGGGCGTACTGCAACACCCTGAGCGGCGCCTCGCTGGATCCGAAGAACGTCAACTTCCTGGGCGGCACGAAGAACGAGATCGCCGCCTTCATCGCCATGCACCACGAGTTCATCCCTCCGGTCGTCGCGGACGAACTCACCCACTTCCTCATGCGCGTGCGGACGCGCGAGGAGTTCACCAACGGCTACTCCGGGGACGAGATGGCGAACATCCGGGACGCCCTGAAGAAGATCGACAAATACTTCGAGACCCATGAGGACGTCCGGACGTTCCTGGAGAAGAAGATGACCCAGGTGGTGATGGACTACCGCAAGCTCATGCTCTCGCCCTTCCAGGAGGAGATCTCCACCTTGAGGTGGGCGGACATCCTCCGGGAGGACTGAGCCGGGCCGCCTTCGCACTATCCTGACAAACAGCTGTCACAAGGGAGGCCTACCGTGGCGTCATGACCACGAACACCTTGCCACCCCTGACCCTGCTGGAGCTGGCCGACCCGGGCCTGCCGGGCATCGAGAGCTACTCGCCCTTCTGCCTCAAGGCCCACCGGGCCTTGAAGTACGCGGGGCTGCCCTACGCGCGAGGCTGCGCGGACAACCCGGCCTCGCACCGCGCGCACAATCCCACGGGACAGGTGCCGGTGTTGCTGGTGGGAGCGGAGGCGGTGCCGGACTCCACGGCCATCCTCGCGCGCATCCAGCAGCTGGCGCCGGGCCGCATCGACGCGTCGCCGGAGGCGCTGCTCTGGGAGGAGCTGGCGGACACGTCGCTCAACGGCTTCCTGGTCGCCTCTCGCTGGGCGGATGACCGCAACTGGCCCCGGACGCGCGCCACGTTCTTCCACTTCATGCCGGCGCCGGTGCGCGCGGTGGTTCCAACGCTGATCCGGCGCAAGCAGGTGGAGCGGTTGGTGGCGCGGGATGTCTGGCGCACGGGCCCGGAGGCCTGCTGGCGCCGGTTCGGGGCGCTGTTGGATCAGCTGGACGCGCGGGCGCCGGAGCAGGGCTTCTGGTTGTCAGGGGCGCTGAGCGTGGCGGACCTGGCCCTGTTCGGGCAGTTGCACAGCTTCCGGACGCCGCTCACGCCCTGGCAGGGCGCGGAGGTGGATCGGCGCGAGCGTTTGAGCGCGTGGCTCGGGCGGGTGGATGTGGCGACCCGGACCGCGAGCGTGCCACTGCGCGCCGCGAGCTGATGGCGACCGGTGGCCGGCTCACCGGACGAAGCCCGCCACGGGACTTTCGAAGACCTTGCTCACGACGTTCATGGTCCGGAGCCAGGCCTGCGCCTCCTCGCCAAGCCGCCCGTAGACGCGCACGTCCACGGGCTTCGCGACACCGAGAAGCGCCTTGAACTCCGGCCACCCGGAGATCCTCCGGATGTGCTCCATGACCTGGCGCGAGTCCGCGAACGTGATGACCGCGCCGACCTCCGTGTCGTCGGGCCGGGCGTGGAACTGGATGCTGAGCAGGCTGCTCACGCTCTCGCTTCCGTCCACGGTGGTTGCCATGGCGGACATGGGGCGCGGAGCACCACCGGCCGGTGCGAGTTCCTGGGGCTCCTTCAGCGCCCTCAAGCGGGCACGTGGGCCGGCAGGCCCCGGGAAGCAGTGGCACCACATCGTCGAGCAGACGGACGGCGACGTGCAGCGCTTCGGTCCCCAGGCCCTGCACAACACCGAGAACGTGATCGCCATCGACGAAGCCATCCACCAACAAATCAGCAGGTACTATTCATCGAAGGATCCCTTCACCACAGGAGTACAAACGACTGTGCGGCAATGGTTGAGCGTCAATCCTTCCAGGCCCAACAGGACTTCGGGATGATGATCCTCATGCGCTATGGCGTCGCCCCATGAGTGCCCGCAAATTTCAGAAGGCCAGCATCGAAGAACTCGTCCAGTGGTACGCGGAGGGGTCGGTCGCATACGGGAAGGCCCTGGAGGCCGCCGACTCGCGGGCAGCAAACCGCGCCAACGACAAGCTCGTGGGAGCCTACCAGGAGCTCCGGAGCCGTGATGCGACGTCCCAGCTCATCCCGCTGCTCAAAAGCGAGGACGAAACCCTCCGGATGCACGTCGCGGCCCATGTCCTGGAATTCGCCCCCGAGCTTGGCGAGCCGACTTTGCTCTGGCTCGCCAAGCGTCCCGGGCTCCTCGGGTTCCGTGCGGAGTACGTCCTCAAGGCCTGGCGCGAGGGCACGCTCAAGTTCCCTTGATCAGGTTCAGCTCCCCGCAGCATCCAAGGCCTCCCGGATGAGCGGCCGGGCAAGTTCACGAACATGGGCGGACAGCCGCTCCTCGCTCGCCGGATCCAGGGCCTGACACGCGGTGGGGAAGGCCAGTTCCAGGTCCACCCGGACATCCAGCTCCACCTCGCTCAACACGGCCTCGGCATCGTCGCGCCCGCACTTCGAGAGGGCGCTGGAGACCCGCGCGGGATTCACCAGACGCGATGACCAATCCAGAAGCTCGGTGATGGACAACCGCTGGTGGGCATCCCAGGCCGTGCTCTCGTCGAAGCGGGCCTCGTTGAACTCCTCGATCTTCCGCTTGAAGGCGACGCGCTGCCCTGGTGCCACGGGCTGCTCACTCTTGATGACGAGCCCCTCCGCATGGTTGTCGGCCAACGGCGGCAGGCCCAGCATCGCTGGGAGCCGCGTCAGCGCTCGCGTCGGCGCGGCTTCCATCTGCGCCCGGGTTCCTCGCGCCACCAGGGGAGGGACGAGCACCCCAGCGGCCCTCGCGGCCGTCTCCACGTCGCGATGCGAGAGCATCACGCCTTCGTCCTCGTCCGACCGGGCCACGAGGATATCGAACAGCACCCAGTGAAGGCCCGGCGCGTACCAGATGCCCGTCTGGACCGGCATCATTCCAGGCACGGCCGGGACCTCCGGGTGGGGATAGCGGCCTCCCAGCAGCTCTCCGTACAGGTAGACGCGCGCGTCAGTGAGCCCCAGCGTCCGGACCGCCTCCAGCGCCGCGTTGCTCAAGGACAGGCGCAACAGCTGCCATCCAAAGAAGGAATCCCCCTCCTCGAGCCAGGCCTTGCGCTTGCCAAAGTGCACCGCCCCGTCCTGCACGCCCAGGACGAGCTGCGCGCCATGGAGCTTCTCCAGTGCCACCCAGCTCCCGGAAGGACTGGCCTGCCCCCGGGCATCACCCGCGGAGGACATCTTCAGGAAGGGTCGGAAGCGCATGGCCTCAGTTTCCGCCCAGGTCCCCCAGATTCAAACCGTAGGGATCCGTCGTCGTCCGCCTCGGTGCCGGCTCCGGCGCTCCCGGCGCCAGCGGAGCCACGCGGATCAGCCCCGCGGCCCTCAGCCGCTCCACGGACCGTGACGCGGCCAGCTCGCCCATCGCCGCCGTGCGCAACGCCTGACGGATGCTCCGGCTGCCCCTCAGCTTGGAATAGAGATACAGGTCGTCCGCTGTCAGATCCGCCGGGGCAGGGCGGGGGATGGGCTCGAACACCAGCCTCCCGTCCAACGCGAACAGCGCGTCACTCAACGCCAGCGTCAGCCCCACCTCCGCCTCGCGGTACAGCGCGTGCGCCTCCGGAACCGGCCCCCGCTCCAACACCTGCGCCGCCAATGCCACCGCCAGGTCGTACTTGCGCGACGACAGGAACGCGCGCACCAGCGCCAACAGCTCCGTGAACTCCGTGGACTCGCCCACCGTGAGGCCCGTCGACCGGTGCGGCGCCAACGCTCCCCGCCGATACAGATGCAGCACCCAGCGCGCCGCGAACAGCGGGGCCTCCCTCGCGCTCGCCAGCAGCTCGCCCAGCGTCGCGCCTCCGGCCGCCAGGTCCAGGAGCACGTCCTCCTCCTCGGAGAACGTCTCCACCGCGAACTCGCGGAACACCCGGAACGTGGTGTCCAGGCGCGGGAAGATGTCCCGGAACTGCGCCCACTCCCGCACCCGCGCCACCGCGTCCCGGTGCAGCGTGCTCAACTGCAGCCGCAAGCCCACCGCCCGCCCGGACAAGGGCAGCCCCGGCGTGAACTCCACCTCGCCCGACTCCCAGGCGTAGCAGTCGAACAGCGCCTCGCGCGCCTTGTGCTCCATGGCCTCCGTCAGCTGCGACAGCCCCACGAAGCAGCGCTGCACCAGGAACGTGCCGTAGGGCAGGTTCGCCCCTTCCGCCGCCTCGAACGCCGCCGCCGCCCGGGGCGCGTCCAGGATGCGCAGGTTCACCAGCACCTGCGCCAGATGCTCCCTCGGATCCGTGGAGGCCACCCCCACCAGGTGCCCGTCCCGCAGGTAGAACTCCCGGCGCACCGCGCCCCGCTCCACCCGCAGCGTCCCCTCCACTCCAGGCGTCGCGAACAACGGGGGCAACACCAACTGGAGCCGGTAGCTGGCCAGGTTTCCTGTGAACGCTTCCATCCGTGGGCGCCCTCCAAGGCGGTCCGATGTGCTGCGCCGGCCGCAAGGGTACCTGGGAGACTTGAGCCCTCTCAACCCCCTGAAACTGCTGGCCTTTTCCTGCCCGGGCGAAATGTTCCAGGGAAGCCGGGCGCGCGAGTGTCAGGCATTGGAAGGGCCCACCCGTCCCAACGGAAGGTTGCAGCATGACGGCGGGTGTGCGAACGAGCCGTGTCCTCCACCCGTCATTGGGAGCGCGAATCGCGATGCGGATTCTCTCAGGCGTCCAGTCGTCCGGAAAGCTGCACATCGGCAACTATTACGGGGCGATGCGGCAGTTCGTGCAGCTCCAGGATCAGGGCGAGGCCTACTACTTCATCGCCAACTACCACGCGCTCACCACCGTCCGGGACCCGAAGCTCGCGCTGGAGCTGACCCGCGACGCGGCGCTCACGTACCTGTCGCTGGGCCTGGATCCGAAGAAGGCCGTCCTCTTCCGCCAGAGCGACGTGAAGGAGGTGCTGGAGCTCAACTGGATCCTCGGCACCGTGGTGCCCCAGGCCCACCTGGAGCGCGCCCACAGCTACAAGGACAAGGTCGCCCGCGGCATCAGCGCGGACTTCGGCCTCTACGCGTACCCCGTCCTCATGTCCGCGGACATCCTGCTCTACAGCGCGGATCAGGTTCCGGTGGGCAAGGATCAGATCCAGCACATCGAGTTCGCGCGCGACTGGGCCGTGAAGTTCAACACCCAGTACGTCCCCGGCTACGACCCGGCGGATCCGGAAGGGAAGGAGCGGGGCCACGCGCCCGGCATCCTCAAGCTTCCTGCCGCCTTCGTGCAGGAGAACGCCGCCACCGTGCCCGGCATCGACGGACAGAAGATGTCCAAGTCCTACGGCAACACGCTGGAGCTGTTCGGCGAGGAGAAGGACATCAAGAAGCGCATCATGTCCATCAAGACGGACTCCACGCCCGTGGACGCGCCCAAGCCCACCGTGGACGCGCCGCTGTATGACCTGCTCAAGCTGATGCTCCCGCCCGGCGAGTTCTCCGACGTGGACGCGTCCTGGAAGGCCGGCGGCAAGGGCTACGGCGACTTCAAGAAGAAACTCCTGGAGGCCTTCCACGTCACCTTCGGCCCCGCCCGCCAGCGCCGGCAGGAGCTGCTCAACGACCCGGGCGAACTGGAGCGCATCCTCGCGGACGGCGCCGACCGCGCCCGGGCGGAAGCCACCCGCCTGATGGATCAGGTGAGGCGGGCCGTGGGAATCCCCTGAACGCCCGTTCCTGTTCAAATGTTTGACCCCCCTGGGAGGCATTGCTAAGGAGGTCTGTCCCCCCGGCGCGCGCTAAAGGCCGGAAATTCGGACCCTTACGCATGACGAAGTTCCCATCCCCCCAGAAGGACGCCGGCCGGTGAGCGAAGGTCGCAAGCCCCCACCGCCGGACGACCTCCCGCCGGACCCCGACGGGGAGGGATTGCCGCGCACGCCCGGAGACGCCTTCCGGGTGGCGCTGCCCAACTTCGAAGGTCCCCTGGACCTGCTGCTCCATCTCATCAAGGAGCACCGGGTTGACATCTTCGACATCCCGCTGGCGCTGATTACCGGCAAGTACCTCGAGTACCTGGAGCGGATGCGGGAGCTGAACCTGGACATCGCCGGGGAGTTCCTGGTGATGGCCTCCACGCTCGCCCACCTCAAGAGCCGCATGCTCCTGCCCCGGCAGGACGCGGCCCAGGTGCCGGAAGGGGCGGACGCGCTCGCGGCGGTGGAGGAGGCGCAGGACCCTCGCGCGGAGCTGGTGCGCCGGCTGTTGGAGTACCAGAAGTACAAGGACGCCGCGGAGCACCTGGCCAAGCAGGACATCCTGGACCGGGACGTGTTCGCCCGGAAGGTGCCCGTGGAGGCAGTCCCCATCCCCGAGGACGAGGTGGGGCTCCAGGAGATCTCCGTCCTGAAGCTGGTGGAGGCGCTCGACCGGGTGCTCGAGCGGCTGACGCCCAAGGTGCAGCACGAGGTGGTGCTGGAGCGCGTCAGCCTGTCCGAGGCCATCCTCCGGTTGGCGGAGCGCGTGAAGAAGGACGGGCAGGTGGTGTTCGAGGCGCTGTTCACGGAGGCGGCCACGCGCCAGGAGGTGGTCATCACCTTCATCGCCATGCTGGAGATGGTGAAGCGCCGCCTCATCAAGGTCTTCCAGGAGGAGCCCCTGGGCCCCATCCAGGTGACGCCCAACGGGGACGCGCTGGAAAAGCTCATCCCCACGGAGGTCGACGAGAGTGACTACCGGTAACGGTCCCGACGACGGTGACGAGACGCCCGCCCCCGGCACGCCCGGCGGCCCCGGACAGTTCTCCGAGGAGGAGATCGCCGCGGTCACCGGCCCTGGCCCGGACGACGCGGAGCTGGACGGGGTGGAGGCGGCCGCCATCGAGGAGGACTCGGACGACACCGAGAACGTCCCGGACCTCCAGTCCTCCTTCGAGAAGCTGCTCGCCAAGAGCCGCAACCTCTCCCCGGACCGCATCCGCACGGTGCTGGAGAGCGTGCTCTTCGTCGCCGAGCGCCCCCTGTCCGTGGACGAGCTCTACCAGGCCACCGGCATCCCGAGGGATCCCATCCTCCAGGCGCTGGATCAGCTCTCCGGCATCCACCGCGAGGGCATCAGCGGCGTCGTCCTCTACGAGGTGGCGGGCGGGTGGCAGTTCCGCACGGACCCCCACTCCGCGGAGTACGTCCGGCGCTACCTCCGGGTGAAGCCGCAGCGGCTCACCCGCGCGGCGGTGGAGACGCTGGCCATCATCGCGTACCGCCAGCCCGTCACCCGGCCGGAGCTGGAGGACATCCGCGGCGTGGACTGCGGCGCGGTGCTCAAGGCGCTGATGGACCGCAAGCTGGTGAAAATCCTGGGCAAGCGGGAAGAAGTCGGCCGCCCCATTCTTTATGGAACCACGCGCGAGTTCCTGGAGTTCTTCGCGCTGAAGGACCTCTCCGCGCTGCCCACGCTCCGTGAATTCCATGAATTGACCCAGGAGCACCGGGAAATCGTGGAGAAGGAGGCGGCTCCGCCAGTACCGGTGGCGTCGGGGACGGTGGCTGCGCTGTCGGACCCGGGGTTCACGAAGCGGATGGAGAAGAACGAGGCGGCCAGCGAGGCGGCCCTGGAGGAACTGGAGGAGGCCATGGCGGCCGCGGAGCGGAGCCAGAAGGTCAGCGCCAGCATCCTGGAAAGCCCCCCTTCGCCCGAGAAGGGTGATAGCGAGGGCCCCAAGCCCGAGTGATGGGCGGCAACTGGAAGAAGGCACGGAATGGCGGCGGAACGTTTGCAGAAGTACCTGGCTCGCGCGGGAGTTGCTTCGCGCCGGCACGCGGAAGAACTCATCACCTCCGGTCGCGTCGGAGTGAACAACGAGACGGTGACGGAGCTGGGCAGCCGGGTGGAGCCCGGAGTGGACCTGGTGACCGTCGATGGGAAGCTCGTCACGCCGCCGGAAGAGTCGTCCTACTACCTGCTGTACAAGCCCGTGGGCGTCGTGACGACGCTGTCGGATCCGCAGGGCCGGCCCACGGTGGCCAGCTATGTGGAGGAGACGGGCCGCCGCCTGTTCCCCGTGGGACGTCTGGACTACGACGCCGAGGGAGCGCTGCTCTTCACGGATGACGGCGCGCTGGCGCACAAGCTCACGCACCCGAGCTTCCAGGTGCCGCGCACGTACCTGGCGAAGGTGAAGGGCGTGCCGGACTTCCCCACGCTGGAGAAGCTGCGCGGTGGCGTGCGGCTGGAAGACGGCATGGCCACGCCGGTGTCCGTGGACATCTTCGAGAAGGCCGAGCGCAACACCTGGCTGAAGATCGTCGTGGCGGAAGGCCGTCCGCACCTCATCAAGCGCCTGTGCGCGGCGGTGGGGCACCCGGTGGTGCGCCTGTTCCGTCCGAACTACGCGGGCGTGGGCGTGGAAGGGCTGCGCCCTGGCGAACTGCGGCCGCTGAAGGTCGCGGAAGTGCTGCAGCTCACGGAGGTGGCGGAAGGCCGTGCTCAGCCGGCGTCCTCGGACCTGAAGCTGCCGCCGCGCCGTCACGGGCGTTCGGCGCCGGGCTTCGGCGGGGCGGAGGACGACGACATCGAGCTGTCGATGGACGACGACGCACCGGCCGCGCCGCGCAAGACGGAGCGCGCGGCGAAGAAGGCTCCGACGGGGCCCAAGACTCGCGAGGCGCGTCCGGAGCGCAAGGAGTGGAAGGGCGTGCAGGACGGAGGCACGCGTCCGCCGAAGTTCGCGAAGCGCGGGGCGACGCTGGAGACGGACGACAACGCGGATCTGGACGACGTGCCGACGTTCGACGACGACGGTGACGAGGCGGAGTCGGACGTCGCCGAGGGAGCCACCTACGGCAAGGCCGCGCGAGGCGCGGGCCGTACCGGCAAGCCCGAGGGTGAGCGTGCCCCCCGTGGCGCCGCGCGGTTCGGCAAGCCGGCCGGTGCGGGTCGTTCCGAGGGTGATGCGCCGCGCGGTGGTAGCCGGTTCGGCAAGCCGGCGCGCGGTGGTGACGAGGGCGGTGCTCCGCGCGGTCGCAGCTTCGGCAAGCCTGCCGGTGCGGGCCGTGGCGGTGACGAGGGCGGTGCTCCGCGCGGTCGCAGCTTCGGCAAGCCCGCCGGTGCGGGTCGTTCCGAGGGCGGTGCCCCTCGCGGGCGCAGCTTCGGTGACGAGGGCGGTGCTCCTCGCGGTCGCGGCTTCGGCAAGCCCGCCGGCCGCTTCGGTGCTGAAGGCGGCGCGCCTCGCGGTCGCAGCTTCGGCAAGCCGGCCGGTGCGGGGCGTGGTGGTGACGAAGCTCCTCGCGGTCGCAGCTTCGGCAAGCCCGCGGGCCGCTTCGGTGACGAGGGTGGTGCTCCTCGTGGCCGCAGCTTCGGCAAGCCTGCTGGCCGTTTCGGTGACGAGGGCGGCGCTCCTCGCGGTCGCAGCTTCGGCAAGCCTGCCGGTGCGGGCCGTGGCGGTGACGAGGCTCCTCGCGGGCGCAGCTTCGGCAAGCCTGCTGGCCGTTTCGGTGACGAGGGCGGTGCGCCTCGCGGCCGCAGCTTCGGCAAGCCGGCCGGTGCGGGTCGGGGTGGTGACGAAGCTCCTCGTGGTCGCAGCTTCGGCAAGCCCGCAGGCCGTTTCGGTGACGAGGGCGGTGCTCCTCGCGGTCGCAGCTTCGGCAAGCCCGCCGGCCGCTTCGGTGCAGAGGGCGGCGCTCCTCGTGGTCGCAGCTTCGGCAAGCCGGCCGGTGCGGGTCGTTCCGAGGGCGGTGCCCCTCGCGGTCGTAGCTTCGGTGACGAGGGCGGCGCTCCTCGTGGCCGCAGCTTCGGCAAGCCCGCCGGCCGCTTCGGTGCGGAGGGCGGCGCTCCTCGTGGTCGCAGCTTCGGCAAGCCCGCCGGTGCGGGCCGTGGCGGTGACGAGCGCGCCCCGCGCGGTCGCTCCTTCGGAGACGAGGGCGGCGCTCCTCGTGGCCGCAGCTTCGGCAAGCCCGCCGGTGGTGGCCGTTTCGGTCGTGAAGAGGGCGGCGCTCCTCGTGGCCGCAGCTTCGGCAAGCCCGCTGGTGCCGGTCGCTCCGAGGGCGGTGCTCCTCGTGGCCGCAGCTTCGGCAAGCCCGCCGGCCGCTTCGGCGCGGAGGGCGGTGCTCCTCGCGGTGGTGCCCGCTTCGGCAAGCCCGCCGGTGCAGGCGGTGCTGCTCGCGGAGACCGTCCCGAGCGTCGCGAGTGGAAGCCCCGGGGTGAAGACTCCGGCAGCCGGTCTCGCGGCGGCGGTGAGTCCTCGTCCAGCGGCACCGGCGAGCGCATCGTCCGCGCGGGCGTGAGGAAGGCCCCCCCGGGCGAGCGTGGAGGGGCAGGCCGTCCGCCCCCTCGTGGTGGCCGCTCCCGCTAGAACACCCCTCCTCCTGGGTCGCTCCGTCGGTGGGCGGCCCGGGAGGGCGTTGATATAACCGCCGCCTACCTCCAGCGTCCGCCGCTCCGGGAGAACGATGCGAATCCGCGTGCGACCCCTCTTCCTCGCCCTGACCCTCCTCGTCGGGTGCAACGGC
The DNA here is from genome assembly GCF_003668935.1 of Corallococcus sp. AB032C. Classification (NCBI taxonomy): domain Bacteria; kingdom Pseudomonadati; phylum Myxococcota; class Myxococcia; order Myxococcales; family Myxococcaceae; genus Corallococcus; species Corallococcus sp. AB032C. The sequence goes on from NZ_RAWP01000012.1 coordinate 94,972, forward strand.
AACCGGGATCAGCTCCTCGCGGAGATCCAGGATCCCCGTCCCGAAACCCGCGCCGCCGCCGTCAGGAAGCTGGCCGAGCAGAACAACGCGGACGACCTGGTCCTCTTCACCCGCGCCGCCAAGGACCTCTCCGCCTTCGTCCGCGGTGAAGCCGCCAGCGCGCTCGGGGAGAGCCAGGATCCGCGCGTCGTGGATCTGCTCGGAGAGCTCCTGGAGGATCCGGACGAGGCCGTGCAGGGCCAGGCCGCATTGGCGCTCGCCAAGGTGAAGAACGACAAGGCCAAGGCGTACCTCACGCTCCAGTACGGACGGCGGGGCCGCGCCACGCGCCGGGTCATCGTCCAGGCCCTCAAGAGCACCAACGTCCCCGGCGCCATGGCCTCTGTCGTCGCCGCCGAATCCAAGGGCCTCTGGGACCGCAACCTCCTGGCCCTGACCGAAGGCGTGCTCCCGGAGCGCGTGGGCGCCGCGGAGGAGCTGGGCAAGAGCGGCCGCCCGGAGGCGGTGAACCGGCTGCTCCCCATGGTGCGTGACAGCCAGGTCATCCTCGCCGCCGCCGCCGTGCGCGGGCTGGGTGACGCGGGCGACACCCGCGCGGTGGCCCCCATCGCGCTGCTCCTCGACGAGAGCTTCCCGGAGCTTCGCGAGTCCGCCATCAGCGCGCTGATGAAGCTTCAGGATCCGACGGCCGCGACGAAGCTCCAGGCGGTGGCGGTGGAGAAGAGCGCGGTGAGCCCGCTGGCCACCGACGCCATCCTGACCTTCCCGCGCACGCCCGCGACGGACGCCGCGTTGTGCGCCATCGCGCTCGACGGCGCCCGGGACGAAGCCCTCGACGCCGCCCGCGCCATGCGTTCGCGAGGCGGCTGCCCGGCGGACCCCATCGCGGACCGGCTGTCGCGCCCGGCCTCCGCGGCTTCAGGGCTCCAGGCGGTGACGGGCCTGGGCCCGGCGGCGCAGGCGCTGCTGCCCAAGGTGACGCCGTGGCTCAACCAGCCGGACGTCGGGCTGCGCACGCTCGCGGTGGAGGCGGTGACGCACGTGGGCGATGCCTCCGTGGTGCCCGTCATCCAGAAGCTCTACGAGCAGGAGGTCGCCGGGCTCACGGCGCTGCGCGCGGACTGGATCCCGCAGGCGCTGCCACGGAAGTACGCCGCGGACCTGGATCCGTCGGCCCCGCGTGCGGAGGTAGCGAAGGCGAAGGAAGACAACCGGTCGTCCAAGCACGCGCAGCTCTTCGAGCGGCTCCAGGCGCTCAACGCGGCCCGCGCCAAGGAGGCCGGGCGCGTGGTGGTGCCTCCGCGAGTCCCCTCGGAGCTGAGCGACGACGTGGAGCCCGCGAAGCTGCAGCCGCTGGCCACGCTGCTCACCGCGCTGGGTGCGCTCAAGGCGCCCGGAGCGCTGGAGATCCTCAAGGGCTACACGGACGACGCGAGCCCGGTGCTGCGCGCGGCGGCGCTGGTGGGGCTCGCGTCCGTGGGGCCTGAAGGCATCGAGGTGACCCGCACGGCGCTCCTGGAGCCCGACCGCGAGCTGCAGAAGACGCTGGCGCTGGCGCTGGCGGAGCAGGGTGAGGCCGGGCAGCTCGCGCTGGTGGCGTCGCTGCCGAAGATGGGCAGCGAGAAGCTGGTGGTCCTGGATGCGCTGACGCGCGTGGGGCCGCCGCCGACGTCCGCGTCGGCGGCGTTGCAGGGCGTGGTGAAGGAGGGTGGGGCGGAGGCGGCGCTCGCTGCGCAGCTCCTGGGGCGGATGGGCGCGAAGGACGCGGTGCCCACGCTGCTCAAGGCGCTGGACGACTCCAACAGCGTGGCCCGGCGCGACGTGCTGCTGGCGCTGGGCGTCATGGGCGACGCGAAGTCCGCGGAGGTGGTGGGGCGGGACCTGTACCACGACCTGCCGGAGATCCGGGCCGCGGCGGCCACGGCGCTGCGCAAGATGAACACCGGCGCGCAGGCCGAGCCGCTGGACGCGCTGAAGGGCGACTACTTCCGCGAGGTCCGCGTCGCGGCGGGGGCCTCGATGACGAAGGAAGGCACGGCGGCTGGCGGGGCGCAGTGAATGGAGCCGCGCGCGCTCAAGGACAAGGCGACGGAGGCCTTCGGCAAGGGCCGCTTCGCCAAGGCCGCCGAACTGTACGAGGACTACTGCCAGGCCGAGCCGAAGGACCACCAGAGCCGCTTGCGCATGGGAGATGCGTGGTCCAAGGCCGGGCAGCGTGACCGCGCCGTCTCCGCGTACCAGTCCGCGGCGGAGGGCTTCGCGAAGGAGGGCTTCCTCCCGCGCGCCATCGCCGCGAGCAAGCTGATCCTCGAACTGGATCCGTCCCACCGGGGCGTGCAGCAGATGCTCGCGGACCTGTACGCGCGAAGAGGCACGCCGGCCACGTCCAGGCCGAAGCCGAAGGACGCCGCGCCCCCATCCACTCCGGCGAGCCTCATCACCCCTCGGGAGGTTCCGCCCGAAGCCACCAGCGCCAGGCCCGTGCCCCCCGAGCCGCTGGAGGCCGGCGGAGCCCCGGTGGACCTGTCGGATGCGCTCCCGTCCGAGCTGGCCCTGTCGAACGCGCCCATCGCGGATGACACCGAGGTGGTCCTCTCCGTCGAGGTCGAGTTCGAGCCCACGCAGGACGAGCCCAAGGCGCCAACGGTGACCGAGGCCGCCGCGCCGCCACCCGCGCCCGCAGGCCAGTCCGTCCGAGTCGCACCGCCGTCCCCATCTCCCATGCCCGAGCTTCCCCAGATCCGGACGCCCAGCGGACGCTGGCAGGCGCTCGCGCCGCCCATCACGGGCCCCGAAACCACGCCGACCCCCACCGCGCCGAAGCCTCTCTCACAGGCCGCGCCCCCGGGCCTGCGCCCCCGCCGCGTCGACACTCCGTCCAAGCCCACGGCCACGGTCGCCGCGGGTGCCTCCGTGGTGCCCACCACCGCCGGAGCCCCGGAGCCCTGGCGCGCGTCCCTGCGCGTCTCCAGCTTCACGGAGCTGGAGATCGAAGCGGACTCGCTGCTGCACGCGGTGGAGCTGGCGGCCCAGCGGGGACTGGCCGAACACGCGCAGGAAGAGGAGCCCGTCTACGAGCTGACCGAGGAGGCCGAGCCCACCTCGGGCACCTGGGACGCGCTGCCGTCCATCCCGCTCTTCTCCGACCTGCCGCGCGACGCCTTCATCCAGCTCTTCGAACGCTGCCCGCTGCGGCGCTTCGGCCCCGGCGAGCGCATCCTCGCGCAGGGCTCGCACGGCGACGCCTTCTACGTCATCTGCGAAGGCAACGTGCGCGTCTTCCGCGAGGAGGACGGCCGCCGCCAGGACCTGGCCACGCTGGAGGTCGGCGCCTTCTTCGGCGAGATGGCGCTCCTGTCCGGAGCCCCGCGCGCGGCCTCCGTGGAGTCCGCGTCCGACGACACGCAGGTGCTCGAAATCTCCGCCGCCGTCCTGGCCACGCTCTCGCGCAGCCATCCGCCCGTGGCGAAGGCCCTCAAGAAATTCTGCCGCGAGCGGCTCCTCGCGAACGTGATGAACAGCTCCGCGCTGTTCCGCCCCTTCAACCGCAAGGATCGCCGCAACCTGGTGGAGCGCTTCCGGGCCCGCGACGTGGAGCGCGGCGAAGTCATCATCCGCGAAGGCGACGCCACGGACGGCCTCTACGTCGTCCTCTCCGGCGAGGTGGAGGTCCACAAGGGCGGGCAGCGGCTGTCGACCCTGAAGGAAGGGGACCTGTTCGGAGAGATCTCCCTCCTCCAGAAGACCCCGGCCACCGCCACCGTGGAGGCCACGCGCCACACCACGCTGCTGCGCCTGCCGCGCGAGGACTTCGACTCGCTGATCTCCAGCCACCCGCAGGTCTTGATGCTCGTCTCGGACCTGAGCGACGAACGCCTGCGCCGCACGCAGCACGTGCTGGACAGCCAGGCGGGGACGACGCCGGACGACGAGGACGAAGACCTCATCCTCGTCTGACCTGCCCTCGCGGGTCCCCGGCCCCCAATCCCACCCCGCGAGTCACCTGACGCAACCAGCCAGGGCGCCAGGTTGTGACGCCCGGAAGCGCCCGCTATCCTGCCCGGCATGGCTGGAGGCCAGCACGCGACAGCGGGATTGGGGCCCGACGACATCGCCGAGCTGGAAGCCATTGGCTCCGGGCCCGGCTATGACATGTTCCTGGCCCCTGCGCGCGCCCTCGAAGGCGCCGTGGAGGAGTGCCGCTCCAACATCGCGCTCGCGTTCCACAACACGAAGCGCGGGGTGGAGAGCGTCCTCGCCCGTGAGGCGGAGGTCGCCGCGCTCCCGGGTGTGAACGTGGAGGAGCTGCGCGAACTGCCGCTGCTCGCCCAGGGCCTGGCGTGGGCCGCGCTGCGCGTCCAGCGCGACATGCGGGCCAGCTCCTTCGGAGCCCTCTTCGACCGCGCCCAGCAACTGCGCCGCAAGCTGCTCAAGACCGCGGAGGCGCTCGCGGAGTCCTCCTTCCTCGCCGCCGCGGACGTGGCCGCCGCTCACGGAGAGGGCCACCGCGACGTGGTGGGGGACTGCCTGGGACTCGTGGCGCTGTTCCGCAGGCACGAGGAGAAGCTCGCCGGCCGTTCCCCTGTCACCCCCGAGGACGTGAACGAAGTGGAGCGCGTGGCGCAGCAGCTGCGCGCCCTGCTCGCTGCCCCGGGAGAGGCCCGCGAGGAAGACAGCTCGCCGCTGCTCTTCGAGGCCACGGAGACGCGAGACCGCTTCTGGACGCTGCTCACCCGGCGCCACGACATCCTCTGGCGCTGTGGCGCGTGGCTCTTCGGCCGGGACGTGGACATGCACGTGCCGCCGCTCCTGGCCCGCCACCCGCTGGTGCGCGCCGTCGAGCCCACGTCCATCGAACGCGCGAAGCAGCAGACGCCAGGAAAGCGCGGGGCGACCCCGATCGACTACGCCCCGGAAAGCAACGTGCGCTCCAAGGTCCGTTTCATGGTGAAGGTCGGCTTCGACTTTCCCTCCCGCTAGAGACCCATGCCTTTCGACGTGAAGGACATCCTCCGGCAGCTGGAAGCCGGCTTCGCCCCGGATTCAGGCGCTCCGAAGTGGTGGCAGGAGAGCTGGGAGGATCCGGAAGGGTTCGCCGTGGCGCTCGCGGAGGCCCACGCGGGCCGAGGCGTCCCGCCGCCCAAGAGCCGCCCGGGCCAGCAGTACGACTTCTTCCACGATCTCATCGTGCGCCACGTCGCGCTGGAGCGCCCCGCGTTCCGCACGCACCAGCGCATCCAGGGTTGGCAGGCCCTGGCCTACCGCACCCTGCACGACCTGGCCTCGCGCCGCGCCAGCGAGTGGGCGGATCAGGGCGTGGAGCCGGGCGCCAAGGTGTGCCTGGTGCACGGCGTGGGGCAGGAGCTGCTCGTGTCGCTCCTGGCCACGCTGAAACTGGGCGGCTGCTTCACGCTCCTGCCGCCCATGGGCCCGCGCGCCATGGCCACGCGGCTGGAGTCCCTGACGCCGGACTTCATCGCCGCGGAGCCCCACCAGCTCCCACTCCTCAAGGGCCACGAGCAGCTGCTGCTCAAGAGCCAGGGGAGGGGAGCGCCGGGCTTCACGTCGCACACGTACAAGCCCTCGGACGTGGTGGGGCTGCTCTTCTCTCCGCTGGTGGATCCGCCGCACACGCCCGTGCCCCTCACCGCGGAGAACGCGTGGAAGGGCGCCATCGGCGACGGGATGCTCACCTTCGGCCTTTCGCCGGGGGACCTCCTCGCGGCGCCGGACTTCCCGGTGCTCCAGCACCTGCCGGCGCTCCTCTTCGCCACGCTCCTGCGCGGCGCCACCTACCTGCACCTGGAGATGGCGGACCTGGCGCTCAACCCGGCCCCGCTCCTGGAGCACCCGCTGCGCGCCCTGGGCGTCACGCCGAAGCTGCGCGACCTGCTCGTGCGCCACCGCGCCTCCCTGCGCAACGTGCAGCACTGGTTCCGCAGCCCGGAGGAGCCCTTCGACGCCCAGGCGTGGCGCGCGTGGGTGAAGCAGTGCGGCCTCCAGGCCGTGCCGTCCTCCAACATCCTCATCGACGCGTCCGCGGGCGGCGCGGTGCTGGCCTCTTCGCGCGGCGTGAGCGAGGCGACCACCGACGTGCACACGGACGTCTTCCCCGTCCCAGGCCGCGCGTGGACGCTGAAGGATCCGAACCAGAGCGGGCAGGGCGCTCCCACGGACGTGGGCGTCTTCACGCTCCTGCCGGACAAGGAATACCCGCCGGGCCACGTCCTGCTCGCGCGGATCCGCCAGCGCTACCACTACGCGGGCACGCTGGGCTTCCGGCACGACGGCCGCACCTACTCCGCGAAGGAGGTCACCGCCGCGCTGGAGGGCCTGCCGTTCCTCGCGGGCACCAGCGTGGTGCCGGTGTCCACCGGCGGCCTGGCCAGCCACTCCCGCTTCCTCCTCCTGGCCTTTACCGGGGCCACGCCTGCTCCCTCGTCCGGCGAGCAGGAGATAAACCGACGCATCGAAATGTTGCTGGGCGGGGATTTCCTGCCCGACCGGATCGAGTTCTTCCCGCTCTTTCCCCACCGGGTGAAGGGCGCGGTCGACGACGCGTGGTGCGCCTCGCAGTTCTTCACCGGCGCGCTACACAAGAAGGCGAAGGACCCGATGTTCCAGGCCCTCACCGCCCTGCGGGGACGACTGCTGGAAAGCTCCGCGGCTTCGGGCGAAGATGATCCGTCGCCAGCGCGCTGAAAAGGAACGGCACATGGGTGCTCAAGTCGTGATGGGAGCGATGCTCCAATGCAGCTTCGGGATGGCGCCCTCGTCGCTGATGGTGCTGCCCGTGAACCGGATCATGGCCACCACGCCCGCGGCGAACATCATGGACAACAAGCCGTTCCTGAACGTGCTGCCCTTCGGCATGTGCCAGTCCCTGGCCAACCCCATGGTGGCGGCGGCGACCGCGGCGGCCCTCGGCGTCCTCACCCCCATGCCCTGCATCCCCGCCACCGCGGCCCCCTGGGTGCCCGGGTGCCCCAAGGTGCTCATCGGCAACATGCCGGCGCTGGAGAGCAACTCCAAGTGCATGTGCAGCTACGGCGGCGTCATCCAGGTCGTCTCCCCCGGACAGATGGTGGCCATCGATGGGTAGCCCCGCGCAGGTGTTGGAGGCCGTCGACTTCACGCTGCTCGACGTGGAGTTCACCACCGCCCCCGTGCCGCTCGACGAGTCCGAGGGCCCGGATCCGCGCCTGGAGGCCATCACCGGCTTCGTCGCCAAGAGCGAGTACGCGGACGCGGCCCGTGCCGCCGCGGGGCTCCTGCGCCAGGGCGTGCGCGACGTGCGCGTGGTGGGGCCGTACCTCTTCGGCCACTTCGTCGCGGAGGGCATGAAGGCGCTGCCCGTCCTGTTCCGCTCCCTCAAGCGCACGCTGACGGAGAACTGGGACTTCTTCGGCCCGATGGAGAAGAAGCTCGTCTTCGCGGACACCGGCCTGCGCTGGCTGCTGAAGATGATGGGCAAGCACCTGGAACACCACTCGCGCCTCAAGGACGCGCAGTGGCAGGCCTGGACCGCGCCCGGCAATCGCGAGCCCATCGAGGAAGCCCTGACCCTCGGGGACCCACTCATCGCCGCGCTCGCCATCCTGCAGAAGCCCGCGTGCATGGACGCCATGCGCTCGCTGCTGGGCGCGCTGCGCTCCCACGCCCAGGGCGTGCCCTTCCTGCCCCCGCCGGAGGAGCCCCAGCCCGAGGCCCCGGAGCCCGAGCTCGCCGCCGCTCCGGACGAAGAGGAAGAGGACGACGAAGGGGAGGAGGAAGAGGAGGTCCGCCCCGCGCGCCGCAAGAAGGCCGTCCGCCAGGTGGAACAGGACTCCGGCCCCAGCGTGCCCATGTCTCCCGCGCTCGCGCTGCTGGTCCGCAAGCTGTCTGCCTTTGAGGCGCTGGTGGAGAAAGAGGACTACTCCAAGGCGAGCGTCATCGCCGTGGACGTGCTCGCCACCGTGGAGCGCTTCGACCCGCGCGTGTTCCTGCCGCAGCTCTTCTCCGGCTTCTTCAATGGCCTGGCACAGCACGCGGAAGCCATTGAACCCATGCTGCACAACACGGAGACGCTGTCCTTCCGCGCCATGGATCAGCTCTACCGCGTGGACCTGGACGCGTTCCTCGTCGCCCAGCAGCGCCAGCCGCGCGGCGGCGGCTCGGAATTCGACGAATAGCCCCCATGGCACTGGAGCGCGAACAGCCGAACCGCAAGCTCACCGTCGAGGAGCGCATCAGCGAGCGCATCCGCAGCTTCGACGTGCCGGCCCTCCTGGACCTGCTCGCCAAGGAAGGCTACGGCGAGGCGGAGGTGGAGTTCCGCAGCCACCGCAGCACCGTGCACCAACCCCACCTGGTGCATGCCATTGAATTCACCCGCCACCCGCGCAAGCGCGTGGTGATCACCGTCAACCTGGGCCTGCTCAGTCTCCAGACGCCGCTGCCATCCTTCCTCTTCCAGGCCATGGATCGCCTGGAGCAGGACACGATGGCTGACTTCCTGGGTTACTTCGACCACCTGTTGCTGCGGACCCGCTTCGCGGGCCAGTTTCCTGATCGCGACGAATCCCTGCTGCCCGGCTGGGAGCACTCCACCGCGCACCGGCTGCGCCTGCTTCGCCTCGCGTGCCCCAGCAGCCTGCACTGGCTGTTCGCCAAGGTCTTCCCGGAGGCGGAGGTGGTGGTGCGCCGCGAGACGCGCCGCCAGCGCATCGAAGCCAAGGGCATCCGCCTGGGCGCCGCCGCGCTCGGAGACGGCAGCGCGGTGGGCGGCTTCGCCACCGTTCCCACGGGCGGGGTGGAGGTGCGGCTGTTCCTCAACGAGCCGCACTCCGGCACCGGCACCCCCTGGGCCGTGGAGGCCCGCCGGCGCCTCAACGCCCGCATCCTCCCGAGCCTGGCGGAGACCCCGCTCGTGCTCGCCGTCATCCTGTGCCTGCGTGATCAGAGCAGCTACGCCCGGCTCATCGACGGAAGTCACCTGGGCTACGAGCCGCTGGTAGGCGGTCCGGAACAGACCCAGGAGGTCCTCCTGTTCACGGGGGACACCGCTCAACTGCGATCATCGGAACCCCGGTAGACCTGTCATGTCGGCTGGTTGACGGGAATTCCTGATCGCGCCTAGGCTGTAAATGTTCACTCGGCAGGGCGTACTCCCGGGGCGGCTCCAGTAGGACGGGGGGAATCAAACGCTCTGCGATTGTCAGGGAGTCACCGTGGCCATTCAGGACCAGCTTCCCAAATCCCGCATCACCCTCACGTACCGGACCACCATCAACGGCGAGCAGGAGACGGTGAACCTGCCGTTGCGCCTCCTGGTCATGGGCGACTACTCGCTGGGGACCTCCGAGGACCGCAAGACGGACCTGGAGACGCGCAAGCTGCGCTCCGTGGACGGCCGCAACCTGGACGAGTTGATGAAGGACATGAAGATGTCCGCCAACTTCCAGGTCGCCAACCGCATCAACCCGGACGTGGAGGAGGAGCTGAACGTCACGCTCCCCATCGACCGGATGAAGTCCTTCCACCCGGATGAGATCGTCAAGCACGTGCCGAAGCTCAAGGCGCTGCTGCTCCTGAAGACGCTCCTCGTGGAGATGCAGTCGAACATCGACAACCGCAAGGACCTGCGCCGCGAGCTCTACGAGCTGTTCTCCAAGCCGGATGCGCTCAAGGAGCTGCTCAACGAGCTGAAGGGCTACGAGACCATGCGCCTGCCCGCCGGAGAGACGGCGAAGACGGACGCGCCCGCCGCCGCCGGTGCCGCCGCCGCCGCTGGCAAGCCCGCCGGGGGTGCCGCCGCCGCCACGGCCGCGGTCGCCGCCACCGTCGCCGCGGGCGCCAAGCCCCCGGCCGCTTCCTGATCCGCCTTCCCAACCCCTTCGACTTCTAAAAGGACTCCGCCATGGCTGAGACCACCTACCTGAAGCGCCTGTTCACCAGCGTCCGGCTCGATCCGCCCCAGGAATCGGCGCCGATGATCACCACCAACTTCGCGCCCGCGGGCGACGAGCAGCAGGTCACCCTGGAGAGCCGCTTTCTCTCCAGCGTCGCCGCGCTGCTGCAGAACGTGGCCCCCGTGGAGGGCCCGGACAACACCGCCCGCTTCGACAAGGGCCAGGTGCTGGACGTCATCAGCCGCATCGATCGCATGATCGACGTGCAGATGAACGAGATCCTCCACAACGACACCTTCCAGAAGCTGGAGTCCACGTGGCGCGGCCTGGAGGACCTGGTCGACCACACCAACTTCAAGGCGAACATCGCCATCGACATCCTGGACGTCGCCAAGGATGAGCTGGCGGAGGACTTCGAGAACAACTCCAGCAACATCTTCGCCGGAGCGCTGTTCGACAAGGTCTACATCCAGGAGTACGACCAGTACGGTGGCCGTCCCTTCGGCGCCATCGTCGGCCTGTACGACTTCTCCTCGTCGCCCGCGGACCTCACCTGGCTGCAGCGCATGGCCAAGGTCTCCAACGCCGCGCACGCGCCGTTCATCTCCGCCGTGAACCACAAGTTCTTCGGCTGCGAGACCATCGAGGAGATGGAGGCCATCAAGAACCTGGAGGGCGTGCTCGCCCACCCGCGGTTCGGCCGCTGGAACGCGTTCCGCGACACGGAGGAGGCCGCGTACGTGGGCCTGACCTTCCCGCGCTACGTGCTGCGCCTGCCCTGGCACCCGGACAAGAACCCCTGCGACGTCCTCAACTTCACCGAGACGGCGCGCGGCGACTCCGACAAGTACCTGTGGGGCAACTCCGCCATCCTGCTCGCGCGCAACATGGTGAAGGCGTTCGAGATCAGCGGCTGGTGCCAGTCCATCCGCGGCCCCAAGGGCGGTGGCCTCATCTCCGGCCTGCCCGTGGACACGTTCTCCCTGCGCGGCCAGGAGGAGATCAAGGCCCCGGTGGAGATCGCCATCCCGGACTACCGCGAGTACGAGTTCGCGCGCAGCGGCTTCATCCCGCTCGTGTACCGCAAGGGTTCCAGCGACGCGACGTTCTTCAGCACCCAGTCCGCCAAGGTCGCCAAGACGTTCAAGGACCCCAAGGACTCGGAGAACTCGCAGCTCGTCACGAACCTGGCCTACACGTTCTCCATCACGCGTCTGGCGCACTACGTGAAGTGCATCATGCGCGACAACATCGGCAACACGGCGGACGCGCCCTACATCCAGCGCCAGCTGGACTCGTGGCTGTCCAACTACGTCACGACCGTGGCCAACCCGGACGACCTCACCGTGCGCCGCTTCCCGTTCAAGGCGAGCAGCGTGGCGGTGTTCCCGCGTCCCGGTGAGATCGGCTGGTACGACTGCAAGCTGGCCGTGCTCCCGCACATCCAGTTCGAAGGCCTCAACGTGGAGCTGATGCTCGAGTCGCGGCTCGGTTAAGCCGCATCCCACCTGGGGCAGGTGAGTGCCTGCCCCGCTTACCCTGGAGTGACAGATGCCCCAGTTTTCGCGGAACCTGGACGTGTATCAGGGCTTCAACTTCAAGAAGGACAAGCAGTCCCCCGTGGGCTACATCACCGCCATCACCATTGGTGGCCAGGCCCTGGCGCCGGATCAGGAGACCATCAAGGATCCTGAGAACCCGGACGCGGCCATCGGCGACAAGGTCGTCGCGGTGCTCAACCACTACCTGTGGGAGACGGGCGTGACGGACGCCATGTACTTCTCCGGCCAGGTGTCGGTGGCGAACAAGCAGAAGGTGGCGGAGATGCTGCTGGGCAACTTCAGCAACATTGAAGTCAACTTCAAGTACGTCATCTACGAGTACGACCCCATCGGGAAGAAGTACTTCAAGTCCAACTTCCTGGACGCGGAGATGAAGGGCCTGCTCGAGAAGAACGGCGACGACCTGAACATGTCCGTCGCGGACAACGAGTCGCGCGAGGTCCAGTCTCCCAAGAACTTCACGTTCCAGATTGGCATCAAGCCGCAGGCAGCCGAGCAGTCGCTGAACCTGGCGACCTCGTCCGCCAAGAAGATCGCGAAGAAGTGGGGCATCACCGAAGCGGCCGCCAAGTAGCGTTGGCCGCGGTCTGAGTCTAAACCGGGCTGGGAGCAGGTCTCGCTCCCGGCCTGGGTCAGGCGGGTGGAAGGAAAGAACGGCGTATGCAGCGGTACAAGCTCGCACGGGTCCGCTGGCACGTAGGCCAGACGCTTCTTCCGGAGCATTTCGTCGCGCAGGAGGACGCGCTGGACGCGGAGATCCGCCTCCATGCCACCCTGTCCGGCCTGCCGTCGTACGGCATCGCGAACATGGCCTGGAACGAGTCGCTCCTCCAGAGCGGCAGCCTGTCCATCTCCGCGCTCACCGTCGTCACCAAGGCCGGGGACCTGATGGACGTCCCGGGCAACTCCGTCATCGCTCCGCTGTCGCTGGAAGCCGTCGGCAAGACGGAGTTCATCGTCTACCTGCACGTGCTGAAGGAGACCGTCAGCGCGGAGGGCATCCGCCTGTACGCGGATGATCCGCCGGTCATCCAGCGCGTGCTGCACAAGCTGCAACTGTCCACGGAGCCGGTGCTGGACGGGACCGTCGCGTCCCTGGGGCTGGCCGCCGTGTCGCAGGACGAGGACGGCGCGTGGCACACGTCCGCGGACTGGGTGCCCGCGCTCCTGCTCGTGGGGCCCAACCCCTTCCTGGAGAAGCTGCTCTCCACGCTGGATGATCTGCTGGATCAGGTGCGCCAGCAGCTGCTCACCAACATCTCGGACACGTACCTGCGCACGGACCGGCTCACCAACGCGCGCCGGGCGCTCTTTGAAGTGCAGCGGCTCATCGCGCTGCGCCGGGACATGTTCCGGCAGGTGTACGTGCACCCGTACCACCTGTTCGACGCGCTTCGCCGGCTGTACTTCGAGGCGTGCTGCTACCTGGAGATGCTCCCGGACGAGCAGATGCCGGTGTACCAGCACGAGGGGCTGAACGAGGCCCTGGGCGGGTGGATCCGCCTGCTCCAGCGCAGCTTCCAGCCCGAGGCCACGCGCTCCACGCACAAGGCCTTCCAGGCGAAGGAAGGGCAGTACCAGATGACGCCGCTGCCGCCGGAGATCCGCTCCGCCAGCGAGGCCTATCTCCTGGTGCAGCGCACCCAGCCCGGCGAGCGCACGCCGCTGGACGGCGTGAAGCTGGCCAGCCCCACGCGGCTGCCGCTGGTGCGCCGCCAGGCCCTGAAGGGCGTGCCGTTCAAGCACGTGCCGTATCCGTCCTTCCCGCACGCGCTGGGGCCGGAGATTGACTGGTACCTGCTGAGCAACGGCGAGGAGTGGCAGCACGCGCTGCGCGAGGACGGCCTGGCCTTCTACGTGACGCCCGCGCTCCGGGGCGCCCAGACGTCGCTGTTCTGGCGGAGGAGCTAGTCGCCATGGCGCGCGCACCGTTCCTGGACAAGTTCGCGACCCGCAGGGAGCGCACCAACTCGCGCGACAGCCTGGAGCACGTGATGCGCAACATCGAAGCCGTGCTCAACACGAAGAAGGGCTACGGCTTCTTCATGCATGATTTCGGGCTGGGCGGGTACACGGAGAAGCTGGGCACGCGCGAGCTGGTGGAGGCGCTCACCGCGGAGATCCAGCAGGAAGTCACGCAGCACGAGCCCCGGCTGGTGGGGCCGGAAGTGAAGCTGCGCGGCCGCGACAGCTCGCTGTGGCTGTACTTCGACTGCAAGGGCACCTTCAACGGGCAGCCGTGTCACCTGTCGCTGTTGTTCCACTCCACCACCGGCCGGGTGCGCGTGCAGGCGGAGGACACCTGATGGCCTTCGCCGACCGCCTGGACCTGGGCCTGACGCTCACCATCGGCGGGACGGCGCACGCCATCCCCTCGGCGGACGTGCTCGCCTTCGAGTTGGACCTGCACGGCTGGGGGCACGAGGGGAGGGTGGAGTTCCGCGTGCTCGACGAGACGGGCCACGGCGGACAGAAGCAGGACAAGCTGCTCGCGGACTTCCTCAAGCCGGACCTGGTGGAGGTGGCGCTGGAGCTGAAGGCCGTGCACTCCGATACGGCGACGAAGCCCACCTTCACGTCGCTGAAGGTGAAGGGGCTGGTGCAGGACAAGTCCCTCACGGAGGAGGGCGTCGCCCAGGCCAAGGGCGCGGGCATCACCTACCGGCACTACACCGTGCGCTTCGTGGACCCCGCGCGGCTCCTGTGGAAGCAGCATTACCCGTGCGTGCTCTACACGCAGAAGACGCTCCAGGACGTGCTGGACGCGCACAAGGGCGACAAGATCACCCTGGCCAACGAGTGGGACGCGCAGCTGGCCAAGACGCTGCCGCTCATCTTCCTGGGCCTGTCCCCGGAGTCCGGCGCCAGCTTCTACGACTTCGTCGTCTGGTTCGTGCACACGCGCAACGGCGCGCTGGCGTACGACTACACGGCGCAGGGCTATCAGCTGCGCGCGGCGAAGGACGCCAGCCCCACGCCCCTCACGCTGCGCGCGGCGGACGTGGACCGCGTGTCGGTGGTGTTCCCGGAGGTCGCGCGCCACGACGTGGCCATCCTCAACGCGGCCGCGGAGAGCCCCAAGAACCAGGCCATCACCAACGCCCAGGCCGTCACCGGCGTCCGTCAGGACGTGCTGTTGCGCACGGACATCGCGGACGACGTGCAGGCCCGCGCCACGCTGGAGACGGCCCGCCTCAAGGTGCGCGGCCTGGAGGTGGAACTCACCTGGAACCGCTTCCCAGCGGTGGCCTTCGCTCCGGGCGCGCTGGTGAAGGTGCCGGACACCGCCGGTTGGACGGCGGCGGGCGTGCCGGTCACGCAGGACTTCCGGGTGCGCCGGATGCACCTGCGCGCGGATCCGCTGCCCGTGGAGGAGGGGGAGATCCCGGCGGGCGAGCAAGGGGAGGAGCCCACGCGCCGACCCAAGCCGGAGAGCCGCTATCTCATCTCGTTCACCACGCGGCTGGAGAAGAAGGCCGAACTGCACACGGATCTGCCGCCCTTCACCGCGCCGGTGTTCCCGCGCTTCGTGGAGGGGCTCATCGTCAGCGAGGTGGGCGAGAAGAAGGACGAGACCTGGCAGGCGTACACGGACGACGCCACTTCGCTGGACAGCTACAAGGTGAAGCTGCCGCTCTTCGCCAACCAGATCATCCAGGTGCCCTTCAACGCGAACCTCCAGCCGGGGCACTTCTACTTCCCGGCCTACAAGGGCGCCCGGGTGCTGGTGGCGCTGGACTTCCTGCGCGCGTGGCTCAAGCGCAACCTGGACTGGCGAGCGGGCGCGCGGCTGCCCTCGGACGGACAGGGCGTGCACCTGCTCGTCGGCAAGACCACGACGAGCGGCACGTCCATGAGGCACTTCTACGAGGACAACAAGCCGCTGTGGCGCCTGCAGCGCACGAACGAGAGCGACACGGAGAAGGTCGAGCTCAAGGAAGGCAACCTGCTCATCCTGGTAAAGGAAGAGTCCGCCTGAGGCGGGAGGGACGATGGGAGCTTCAGGACCGGGAGCGGCAGGAACGCTGGTCTGCAAGATCGAACTGGACAAGAAGGGGGGCATCACCGTCCAGGTCGACAACGGGGATGATCAGATCACCCAGACCATCGTGATGGACGGCACCAGCATCACCATCACGGTGAAGGGCCCGCAGGAGACGAGCACCTACGTGCAGAAGCAGGACAGCATCGTGGTGACGGTGAAGGACCTGACGTTCGACACCGACACCATCACGATGAAGTCCAAGGGCGTCTCCAAGTGGAACAGCCAGGACACGTTCACGGTGGAGAGCACCAAGGACATGACGCTCAAGACGAGCGCCAAGCTCACGCAGACGGCCACCAGCGACGCGAAGCTGTCCTCCAGCGCGAACGTGAACATCGAGGCCACGTCCAAGCTGGCCATGAAGGGCAACATGGGCGCGGAGATGGTCACGTCCGGCGGCGAGGCCAAGGTGGACGGCGTGACGCTGAAGCTCGCCGGCAAGACGCAGGCGGAGATGTCCGGCGCGATGACCAAGGTGTCCGGCACCGGCAAGCTCGATTTGGAGAGCTCCGGCATGGCGAACCTGAAGGGCTCCATCACCAGCGTGGGCGGCACCCTGGTGAAGCTGGGCTGAAGACGACTGACTCACACATGGCAACGACAGACGTACGGCGGGAGAGCGGGCGGTGAAGGACTTCTCTGAGAAGATCTACCTGGATTTCCTGTCGGAGTTGGACGGGCTGGAGCGCTTCCGTCAGCGCTTCCAGGAGCGGCACCCGGCGGCTCCGTTGGATCGCGAGGACCCGGACGTGCGCCGCCTCATCGAGGCGATGGCGTTCTTCTCCGTCCAGACGCGGCACGCCACCCTGCACAACCTGCGCTCCACCTGGCGCCGGCTGTTCGCGGGCTTCTTCGACTTCCTCCTGGAGCCCGTGCCCGCCACCGCCATGGCGCAGGCCGTGCCCACGGAGAAGATGGTGGAGCCGGTGCTCCTCACCCGGGGCACGGAGCTGCGCCTGACGCCCGCGGAAGGGGTGGCGGGCTCCTTCCGGCTCCAGCGCGACCTGCGCGTGCTGCCCATCTTCCTCAAGGGCACGGACGTGGTGCCGCAGGTGCGCAGCGGCCACCGGCTCATCCTCCGCTTCGAGTCCCGCTTCGCGCGCAAGGACGCCATCGACGTGCTCAGCCTGCACGTGCGGCACCTGGACGACTACCGCTCGTCGCTGGCGGTGTTTCATGCGCTGCGCAAGCACGTGAAACAGGTGAGCGTCGTCTACGACGAAGAGGCGGATGAGCACTCCGTGGGCAGCCCCTGCGAGGTGTCCTTCAACCGCGACCCGCCCGCGCCGGACGACAGCGGCCTCTACGCGCACCCGTTCCAGCGCCTGCGCGCGTTCTTCCAGTTCCCGGAGCAGCAGCTCTTCGTGCACGTGAAGGTGCCGCCGCCGCGCGGCAGCTCCTGGATGCGGTTCTGCATCTGCCTGGACCTGGACAAGGACTGGAACGTCGGCCGCTCGCTGCACCCGGACTTCTTCCAGCTCTTCACCGTGCCGGTGGTGAACCTCAAGGCGGAGCCCGCGCAGGTGGTGGTGGCGGACGGCACGCGCGCGGAGCACCCCATCATCAGCATGAGCGCGGGGCGCGAGTTCACCCTGCACTCGGTGACGGGCGTCTTCGAGATGACCAAGGCGGGCCTGGCCCCGCTGCGGCCCGCATTCCTGCCCGGCAAGGGCCCCAGCTACGAGGTGGACGAGACCTTCGACGAGAAGCTCGCGTCCCGGCAGAGCCTCATCGTGCGCATGCCAGAGGCCTTCACGGCGCCGCGAAAGATTGTCTTGGAGGCGCTGTGGCACCAGCCGCAGTTCTCCGCACAGGCGGCGGGCAGGGTGGAGGTGTCCGTGCCGGGCCGTCACATCGAAGGCTTGAAATGGCAGACGGTGGGCAGCCTCCAGCCACACCGCGACAGCGTGCTACGGGATGATGTCGAGGCGTTGACCCAATTCCTCGCGTGGAAGGCCAAGCCCACGCTGGGCCGCGACGAGGTGGTCGCCCTGCTGGGTCACCTGGGGACCCCCGCGGAGAGCCCGTTCCGCCGCGTCCTTCCATGGCTCAAGGAGTTGAAGTTCAGTGTGGTGCCCGACAGCGCGCTCAAGGGTTCGGGGATCCGCCACGCTTACGAGGCCGTGATGGAGCCCTTCGACCAAAGCTTCGAGCCTGTCGTCATCTGCTTTCTTGAGCAGTTGAGGGACCTGCTTGATGCTTGGAACAACGAGGCGACTGTTGATCTCAAGGCCTCGGTGGCGGGATTGGGACCGCTACAGCTTCCAACATAGACAAACACACGCATGAAACTGGAGCATTGGAACTCACTCCTGGCCACGCAGCGTCGCGTGCGCCAGCTCCTCGACCGGGCACTGCCCGCCGAGCCCGCCCCCGGTGCGCGCCGGCCGCAGGGCAGGGTGGGGCCGGAGGCACTGGGCCACCTGGAGCAGGCGCTGATGGTGGAGCTGGAGCGCCTGCGCGCCGCGTTCGGCGCGGACATGCGCCCGGACGAGGTGGAGGATTTGATCCGTCCCTTCGTCTACTTCCTCGATGAGTGGGTGCTGCGGCGGCTGGCGGACGCGGAGCAACATCTCTGGCCGCTCCTGCAGCAGAACCTGTTTCAGGTTGATGCAGGCGGAGACCTCTTCTACGACTTCGTGGAAGAGAAGTTGCGTCGCAACGATACGCCCCCCATCGTCTTCGAGATGATCCGCTTCTGTCTGGCTGCGGGCTTCACGGGCCGCCTCGTGGGGCAGCCGGAGCGCATCCGCGAACTCAAGGACCGCATCTCCGAGCGCATCCCGCAGCCGGCGGCCATGGCGCCGTCCGCGCCGGTGGTGCCCGCGGCGGTGCCCACCGTCTATGACTTTCCGGTGCACTACTACGCCGTGACGGCGGCCATCGTGCTGGGGCTGCCCATCTTCCTGTGGTGGGTCTCCAATTGAGGCCCTTCCCGACACACGACGCACGGCCTCCCGCGCCGGCTCCCAAGGCTCCACCCAAGACGCTCGCGCTGCTGGACGCGCTGGAGCAGCAGGTGGGCTCGGAGCTGGGGTCGCTGAAGGAGGGCGTGCAGCCGCTGCTGGACTCCGTGCGCGAGGGTCTGGTGACGTTGGATCCACCGGGGGATGGAATGCTTCCGTCGCCGCAGGAGCAGGAGAAGCTGCGCGCGAAGCTGACATCCACGCTGGAGGAGGCGGAGGATGTCCTCGAAGCGCTCCAGCTCGCTGTGAAGCCGGGCGGAAGGAGCGGCGGCTGACGTGGGCGCGCTCCAGTCCATGCTGGCGGCATTGAAGGCCCACTGGGTGCTCGTGTTGGGCATCGTGGTGGTGCTCGCGGCCATTGGCGTGGGCGTGACGCTCTGGTGGCGCAAGCGGCAGCAGCGCGGCCCGTCGCTCGCGGGCGAGCAGAAGCCGCTGGCGGCCGGGCAGCTGCTGGCCATCCGCAAGCAGTTCCTGGCGAAGCTGCCGTGGCGCTTCCGCGCGTCCGTGCGGGACTTCCCCACGCTGGTGGTGCTGGGCCCGGCGGGCAGCGGCAAGTCGGACCTCATCGAAGCGGAGGTGGACTGGGAGCGGCAGCAGCGCCAGTTCATGCCCAGCTACACGGACGACCCGCTCCTCAAGATGTTCCTGGGGCCGGAGGTCGTGGTGCAGGAGCTGGCCGCGCCCGTGCTGGAGGACGACTCGCGCCACGCGCGGCGTGCGCTGCGCCGGCTGTGGAAGGCCACCTTCGGGCGCCGGCACGTGGGCCGCGCCGTCATCGTCCTGAAGGTCAACTGGCTGCTGGAGACGTCTCCGGACGAGGTGAAGCGCGTCACCCAGCTGCTGCGCGGCAAGGTCAATCTCTTGTCGGAGGTGTGCCAGTCACCCGTGGAGACGCGGCTGGTCCTCACGCACATGGACACGCTGGACGGCTACGCGGACTTCGCGCAGCTGCTGCGCAAGAACGGCGTGCCGCTGGAACTGACGGTGCCGCCACCCGGCAGGGAAGGGGAGCTGGGGGAAGCGCTCCAGCCCATGGAGAAGTACCTGGCGCTGGGGCTCACCTCGCTGTCGCCGGACGCGTTCGAGCGGCTGGCGGCCTTCTACTCGCGCGGTGGCGAGGCGTTCGCGGCGCTGGGGCGCTTCGTGTCCACGCTGTTGGAGGGCGGCTCGCTGGCGTACCCGCTGAAGCTCCAGCGCGTGTACCTGTCCGCGGGAGGGGCGGATGCCCAGCCCACCGGGGCGCTGGCGGTGCAGGCGGATCAACCGGCGGAGCTGCTCGTCCGGGACTACCGCTGGACGCACCTGCGCCGGTGCGCGGCCATCCTCGCGGTGGGGTGCCTGCCGGTGCTGCTGGCGTACGGGCACTTCTACCGGTTGCTGATGCGCGCGCAGGACAAGCTGGACGTGTTCCAGGTGACGGTGCAGCGGCTGGAGGATCGCAACCAGAGCGTGTCCGGCTCCGTGGTGGAGTCCCAGACGACCGACGCGGTGAAGGCGATGGAGGACCTCTGGGGCGCCACGCGCTTCTGGCCGCCCCTGACCCACAGCTTCACCGACGAGTGGGAGGAGCTGCGGGCGCGGCTCGCGCGCAGCATCCGGATGTCCTACCTGAAGCCGATGCTGGAGAAGTGCCAGGACCAGTGCCGGCGCTGCCCGAGCCTGATTCCCGGCTGCCAGCCCGCCCCCGCCTTCGCCAGCCGGGGCACGCGCGCCACGCCGCTGATCCCGGCGTCCCCAGTGGATGACAGCTGTCACATGGAGACGCTGTGCCGTCCGGAGCAGGTGCTCTACACGCTGGGCGTGCTCTACGCCTCGCGCAAGGAGGACCTGGGCCAGTTCGTGCTGCGCAGCGTGCACGGGACGCACAAGAAGCAGCTGGGGTGGACGACGGAGGCCTTCGGGTTGAGCCTGGCCAGCACCGACCAGGAGCACAACTGGCTGGAGGCGATGGGCCTGGCGGAGCCGATGATCGCCAACTACGTCATCGCCAGCGACAAGCCCTTCGACGAGAACGTCCCCTGGACGCGCTGGCCCTTCGCCTGGCTGACGATGGACGGCCTGCTGGGCCCGTGGCGCGACCACTTCATGCAGTTGCAGGACACGCTGGCCGCGAAGGAGCTGGACCTGGCCCGCTGGCGCGCGCTGGCGGATGACCGTGAGCGCCTGCGCGCCTCGCTGGCGGAGAGCGCGCCGTACAGCTCCGCCCGCAAGGTGATGGACCTCATCAACGCGTCGGACGCGGAGCCGGACGCCAGCCAGCTGAAGGGCGTGGGCAGCCTGTTGGACTCGCTGGACTGGCTGCGCCAGAACCGCCAGACGCTGGAGGCCATCCTGCGCATGGAGGACGAAACGGACGCCGCCCTGCGCGCCGCCGCCCGCATGACTCCCGCGGAGCTGCTCACCCGCGCGGATGGCCTCTTCGCCCCCAGCGACGGCGACGCGCGCTACCAGGTGGAGGTCCTCCGGCGCGACTTCGAGTTCCGTCCCATGGACGTGTCGCGGCAGCTCTTGGACAAGACGCTGCGCTCGCTGAAGGAGACGGGTCGCACGCCGTTCAACGCGGATTCGTTCAACCCGCGCGCGGGCGAGACGACGTCGGAAGTGGCGACCGAAGGGGTGGGAGACGACGACACGGAGTTCGCCAGCGGGCAGGTTCCGGTGGTGGGCAAGGTGCTGGGCAAGGCCGCCTTCGATGCGCAGCTGGCCCCGTTGGTGGACGAGTTCACGGAGCGGCTCGCCAAGTCCAGCCTGTCGCGAGAGGAGGCCGTGGAGCGCGCCACCTTCGTGCAGGGCAAGGTGCAGACCTTCGCGAAGCGCTACGGCCAGGACCTCTACGCGACCTACCGGGGCTACCGCTTCCGCACCACGCCGCGAGGCTCGCTGTCCAGCGACCTGTCCGTGCTGCTGCAGCCGTCATCGCCGCTGGAGGCGATGCTGCGCGACGTGGCCACCCGCGCCGGCGTGGGTCCGCTGGAGAGCGAGTACTACGCGCCCATGCGCGACGCGGTGGCGCCCTTCAAGCCGATCGTGCAGCTGATGACGCCGGACAAGAGCGGCGCGATTGTAGAGCTGGCGGCCTACACCACGCTGGTGTCGCAGCTGCAGCAGGAGTTGTCCGGCGCGAAGCCCGCGGCCGCGAAGCCCGCGGCGCCCAAGGATCCCGCGGCGCCTGGAGCCGCTGGCGCGACGGCGTCCTCGGCGGGGTCGCAGCTGGCGGAGATGCTGTCGCCGGTGGGGCGCGTGGCGCTGAGCATGCTGCTGGAG
This sequence comes from Corallococcus sp. AB032C, assembly GCF_003668935.1. Classification (NCBI taxonomy): domain Bacteria; kingdom Pseudomonadati; phylum Myxococcota; class Myxococcia; order Myxococcales; family Myxococcaceae; genus Corallococcus; species Corallococcus sp. AB032C. Next base: position 116,699 of record NZ_RAWP01000012.1, read on the forward strand.
GAGGAGGACTCGTATCTGCGCCGGGTGGACGCGTGGCTGGATCAGCACGGCCTGGTGGGCGAGTTCCGTCAGCCGTTCCGCCAGCCCTTCATCGTCGTGCGCAACCGGGGCCGTTCGGAGTTGGAGCGCGTCATCGCGGAGCAGTGGACCTACCAGGCCCGCCGCACGCTGGACCCGCTGGTGAAGCGCTATCCGTTCAACCCCAGCGCGTCGCTGGAAGTGGATCCGGTGGAGCTGGAGGTGCTGCGCCGCAAGGACGGGGCCTTCTGGGGCTTCGTCACGCAGGTGCTGGCGCCGGTGGTGGAGGAGCGCGGGACGGACTGGTCGGTGCGCTATCCGCTGAAGTCCCGGCTGCTGCTGCCGCCGCGCATGCTCTCCGCGCTGGGCCAGCTGGGCCGCCTGTCGAAGCTCCTGTGGGACGACGAGGGCAAGGCCCGGCCCATCGCCATGCAGGTGCGTCCGCTGCCGCTGCCGACGGCGCCCACGCCGGACAGCTTCGTGACGCTGTCGTTCCTGAAGTGCGGCGGGGCGGCTTCGTTCGGCTTCAACCAGCGGCCGGCGTGGGGTGAGTTCCCCCTGAGCTGGTGGAGCCCGCAGCCGTCGTCCATCGGCGTGGAGCTGCGCTCGCCGCAGCGGGATGGAAAGCGCTACCGCTCCATGGAGATGTCCGAGTCGTCCTGGAACTGCTTCCGCCTGCTGGAGTCCGCGACGCTGACGGACCAGTCGAACGTGGTGTGGGTGCTGCCGGGTCGCGGGTTGGCGGCGAACGAGAAGGTGCTGGAGATCAGCTTCGGGTTGCGCGGCGAGCCTTGGGCGCCATTCCGTGGGGTGGTGCCATGAAGGACAGGAGCGTGAGGCTGGCGGCGGGTCTGGTGACAGCGGTGGTGGTGGGGAGCTGCGCGGCGCCCAGCCTGACGGTGAACGTCAATGCGCCCGCGGGCACCAACCAGGGCCGGCCGCTGTACATGCTCATCCGCACGGTGTCGAAGACGTCGATGACGGAAGGCTACGCGGACGTCGCGGCCAAGGTCATCAGCCCGGACGACTCCGTGCTTCAGACGGTGGTCATCTACCCGAGCCGGACGAAGCAGGTGAAGATCCCCCTGCCGCCGGAGCAGGCGGTGGCGGTGAGCTTCCTCTTCACCACGCCCAACGGCGCGTGGCAGGCGCTGCTGGACGTGCCGGTGCCCAAGACGGTGGACATCGAGCTGCAGGAGAGCCGCATCCGCACGGACCTGCAGAAGAGCCTGTCCGCCCAGGACTCCGAGCCGGCCCCGGTCGGCCCGCCCAAGGCCCCGGAAGCGCCCAAGGCGCCCGAGCCGCCGGTGACCCTGGCCTCTCCCAAGTAGGAGCCGGCTAGGACGCGAGCGCGTCCAGCTGGGGCCCCAGCGCGTTGAGCGCGGACGTCACCCGGCCGTTCGCCGCCGTCACCGGCTTGGCGAAGGCGCCCCCCTGGAGCTGGGTGCCAATCGCGTCGAGCGGGGAGAGGAGCTGGGGCTTCTGCCCCGTGGCCTGGGTGGAGACGGAGTCCACCTGCGTCTGGGCGCCCGTCTTCAGGCCCTCCGCGCGCTGCTTGAAGGCCGCGAGCGCCGAGTCCGCCTGGGTGGCGAGCGACGTGTCCGCGCTCTTGCGAGCCTGCTCCAGCGACGTCAGCCCGGCCGCCACGGACGTCTTCGTGCCGCCCAGCTGCGAGTCCAGCCGGCCCTTGGCGGACGTCACCTGGCCCTCCGCTGAGTCTCGCGCCGTCTGCATGGCCTGCACCGCCGCGTCGATGCCGGAGCCCACCTGTGCGTCCAGGGCCTCCAGGCGCTGGGGCACCTGCGTGTCCAGCGGCGTCACCCGGGCGGCGACCTGCTGCTTCATGGTCTCAATCTGCTGCACGCCCTGGTCCTTCACGGTGCCAATCTGCGTGACGGCCGCGGCGACAATCTGGCCCACCTGCGCGGTGGCTTGCTCGATGCCCTGGAGGATGGACTGGGTGAGCGAGCCCATCTGCGTCACGGCCTGTGTCGTGGCCGTGTCGATCTGCGTCTGGGCCTGGGTCTGCACCGTCTCCACCTGCGACACGATGGTCTTCTGCACCGCCTGCAGCTGCGTGCCCACTTGAGAGGAGAGGGTGCCCAGCTGCGTGGTGATCTGCCCCACCACCTGGCTGATGCCCTGCACCGCGGGGTTCACCAGCGGCTTGGGCAGGTCCGCGGCCGGGATGGCGTCCAGGAGGCCCATGGCCCGCTCCAGCAGCGACTCCAGCGAGCCGACGATCTGCTGGAAGAGGGTCTGGAGCTGCTCGAGCATCTGCGGCAGCGCTTCGAACAGCGCCATCACCTGTTGCTTGAGGGCGCTGATGGTCGCGACCAGCGTGTCCAGCGTGGTGAAGGCCGCCTCCAGCGTGGCCTTCAGCGGCGCCTTGACGGTCTCCACCGCCGTGAGCGCGCCCTGCACCACGCTGTCGATGGTGCCGCTCACCGTCTTGATGGCGGCCTCCACCTGCTTCTGCACCTGCTCGATGAGCTTCTCCACCGCCGTGAGCTGCGCCGTGACGCTGGCCACCTGGCCGCCAATCGTCTTGCCCAGCGTGTCCAGCGCCCCGTCCGCCTGCGTCTTGCCCGCCGTCAGCGACGGGGCCACCTGGGTGTCCAGCGGATCCACGATGGCGGCCGCCGCCGCCGCCGCGGCCATCAGCTGATCCACCAGCGTCTTGCGCTGGCCCTCCAGCACGGACTGCTGTTGCTTGTGGGTGTCCTTCGCCGTGGTGCCCGCGTTGAGGATCTCCTGGTGCAGCGTCTTCAGCGCGCTCACGGGGTTCTTCACCGCGCCGTCCAGCGTGGAGGTGAGCTGGGTGCTCCGGCCCGTCGCCGCGTCGCGCGACGTGGTCAGCCGCACCAGCACCGCCGCCAGCGCCGCCGTGAGGGTGGACCCCACGCCCGTGAGGTCCTGCGTGAGCTGCGAGCGCGTTTGATCAATCAGCGCGTAGCCCTGCGCGCGGCGGGCCTCCGTCTCCTCCTTGGAGCCCTTGCGCTTCGCGAGCTTCGCGTCGAAGGACTTCTTGTCCGCGTCGCACTTCTGGGCCACCTGCTGCTGGAGCGCGGTGAGCTGTCCCTGCGACGACTCCACGGACGACTTCGCCTGCGCCTCCATCCCCTGGCTCTTCGCCGTCGCTTCCTTCCCCAGTGACTCCGCCTGCGTGCGCGCGGTGGTGCTGGAGGCGGTCAGCGTCTGCTGATGGCCCGCCACCTCCGTGGCCAGCGCGTCGAAGCGAGGGGAGGGGTCCGCCAGCGTCACCTTCGTCGCGTTCACCTGCGTGAGCAGCGCTCCCAGTGACGCGCTGATGGAGGGACGGAGCGCGGCGACCTGCTCCACGACGCCCTGGGCCAGGGTCTCCACTTCGCCCTTCGCGGTGGCGAGGCGCGGCGTGATGCCGGAGCCGAAGCCCTCCACGGCAGACTTGTGCTTCGCCACGGTGGCGCGCAGCTCGTTCATTTCAGCCCCGTGAGCGCGGCCTTGGCTTCAGCGGCGGCGCCGGAGAGCGCGCCCGTCTGGCCATCCACGCCGTTGAGCGCGCCAGTGAGTTTGGCGCGGGATTCAGCGGCCTTGCCCTTCACCTGGGCCTCCGCGGCGGAGAGGGCCGCGCCCGTCTCCTCCGTCGCCGCGTTCAGCTTGGAGTTCACCGCCGCCGAGGACTCCTTGTACGCCGCCGTCGCGTCACTCACCGCGCCGTCCACGCCCGCAGTGAGGTCGCCCTTCGCCGTCTCCACCTGCGGCGTCACGTCGTACGTGGGCGTCGTGGTGGCGCCGCCGGAGTTCTCCTTCGTCTGGATGAGCAGGTGCCCTTCCGACATGCGGATGATCTCCGTGTCGTTGGAGTTCACCCGTCCCAGGTTCCACACCGGCTTGTTGTCCTTGAAGTCGTGCGTGAGCGCCGTCTGGTTCGCGCCGTTCTTGCCGAAGAGGATCTGATCGCCCTGGCTGTCCTGGGGCATGCGCACGCCTTCGCCCCAGTCCAGGAAGCGGTGCAGCGCCGCATGGTCGAAGTGCAGCGCCACCAGCACCCGCTCGTTCTTGTACGGCGGGAAGTAGAACTCCCCCGGGAACTCACCAGGCTCCGCCGGCACGCTCACCGTCTTGTTCCACAGGGGAATGGCCACCCGGTAGTTCGTCACGGACGTCTTCTGATCATCCACCTGCAGGTAGATGCGGTCCGTGGCCTCGCCGCCGGGGCTGTGCATCTTGCCCTCGACGTAGATGGGATAGCGGGGCGGCCGGTACGCGGGCAGCTCCGGCACCGGATCCGACTTCTGCTCCAGCAGCACGGACAGGGAGACCGTGTAGCCCTGCATCGTCTCCTGCTGCCCGTCGTGCGGACCGGCCTGGAGCCCCACGCCGTCGAAGGCCAGCTCCGCGACGCGATGGTCTTCCCCCAGGCCCGTGAGGTCCGGGCTCCACCGCCCGCCGTCCAGCTTGATGAGCGCCCCCGGGTGCAGCGCGATGGGCGGCACGTCCAGGAACGTCAGCCGCAGCCGCCGCTTGCGCACGCGCAGGCGCCCCTTCTCCACGGACTGACGCTGCTCCGCCTCCGTCGCGATGGGCGTGCGCACCAGCATGTCGTGCTGGATGCCCGCCACCGCCTGGGGCTGCTCCAGCGCCACCGTGGTCGCCCCGGCCCCGAAGCCGTTGAGCACCCGCGTGCTGTGACGGATGACGGGCGGCATCTCCACGTCCACGCGCGACACGTGCTTGCGGCTGAGTCCGGTGACGGTGCCCGTGGCCAGCTTCTTCGCGGAGAAGGTGTACGTGTCCTTGGGGCTGTCGTAGGTGAGCACGCCGCCGCGCGTGTCCACGAACCAGAGGACGAAGTCGTAGAAGCTCGCGGCCGCGTGGTCGTCCCCGATGCCCAGGCACACCAGGGCCTGCTTCGCCTCCAGCGCGTCCCAGTCGTAGGTGAGCAGCAGGCCGCCGGGCTTGTGCGCGTCCAGCAGGTCCGACAGCTTCTTCGCCGTGTGCAGCTCCACCGGGCGGTGCTGCTTCCAGAGCACTCGCGCGGGGTCCTCGAAGAGGACCGTGTACTGGCGGAAGGCCACCGCCACGCTGTCCTTGTTGCCGTGCGCGGTGCCGCCGACGCGCTTCTCCGTGACGATGCCCTGCACCACCAGCGGCGTGGGCGGCGGGTTGAAGACGCCGGACAGCGCCAGCCGCACCCGCACCAGGTCCGGCTTGCTGAACGCGGTGAACAGCGCCGCGTCCGCCTTCTCCAGCGAGGTCCAGAACGTCAGCTCGCAGCTGAAGCCCGTGGGCGTCATCCGCAGCGAGAAGTCCCGCACCTGTCCACCGGGAATGGCGAAGGCCTGCTCGCCCGCGGTGACGGTGAGCTCCAACTTCAGCTTTTCGGAGAAGAGGAGCGTCATGGCGTGTTCACCGGGCCTTTGCCTGGACCTCTTCGCGGGTCAACGCGCCTCGGGCCTCCAGCGCGTCCATCATCGCGCGCATCACGCGCGCCTGCTGCGCCACCATGCGCTCCAGGTCCGCCACCTGCTGCGTGAGCGCCTCCACCTTCGACGCCAGCTCCACGTCGCGCACCAACGGCGGCGGGGTGGGGGGGCGCGGGGGCGCGGCGGGTTCGGCCTGCTGCGGCGGGGACAGCTCGAAGGTGGCCTCGTCCATGCCGAAGCTCAGCGGCGTGGCGGCCGTGGAGGTGATCTCGCCGTGGTAGTGGTGCCGGATGGCGCGCTCGATGGAGGACGCCGTCGCCACCACCACCTGGAGCTTCTGGCCGGAGTGGAAGGCCAGCTCCTGGAGGGACTCCACGTTGGTGGGATCCGACGTGGCCACGGTGAGCGTCTTGGAGCCGGGTTCGTAGGCGATGGGGAAGACGGTGTAGCGCTCGGCGATGTCCACGCGCAGCGCCTGGAGCGCGTTCGGAACGGGGACGTGGGTGTCCAGGTTCACGGTGGGGATGGCCAGCTGCCGCGACAGGGCATGCACCATGGAGCTTTCGTCCACGACGCCCATCTGCACCAGGGTGAGGCCCAGCCGGCCGCCCCACTTGCGCTGCTCGGCGAGCGCCGTCCGCAGCTGGGTTTCAGTGAGCAGGCCGGCGTCCATCAGGATCTCACCCAACCGCCGCTTGCGGTTGGGGCCCGGGCCGGGAGGAACAGAAGGGGGAGGATTCACGGCCGGGCAGCATATCAGTGCCGGACACTCCCCAGGCCTTCGGTGGGTCACAAACAGGCCAGGGGGACGGGGATGGGCTAGCCTGGGCCCCATGGTGCGAAGCCGAAGCGTCCTTTTCGCGGCAGTCCTCGTCGCCTTCACCGCCGGTTGCGCCTCCCAGCGCCTCTCCGGCGCGGACCTGGACCGGGTCCAGCGGCCCGCCTTCATCTCCCGCATCGAGGACGGCGCGGGTCCCAAGAGCAAGGTGTTCCAGGAGGACAGCGCGTACTCCGACAAGCTCAAGAAGCTGGAGCCCAAGGAGGCGGACCGCCGGCTCACCGTGAAGCTGCAGCAGGCGGTGACGCGCTTCGAGCTCTCCGAGCGCCTGCGCGTCACCACCCTGTCGCGCCTGCCGGAAGAGGCCCCCTGGACGGACGCGGTGGACCCTGCCCGGGTGGCGACCGCGCTGGAGAGCTTCCTCGTGGAAGAGGTGCCCGCCAACGCGCCGGACTACGACTTGATGGCCCCGCTGGGCGCGGACACCATCGTGGAGTTCGTCATCCAGGACTACGGCATGCGCAGCGATGACGGGCACGCCGGGGCCTACCTCAAGGGTTACGGGCGCATGTTCCGGCTGGACGGGCGTTCGGAGCTGTGGCGCCGGCCGTTCGACCTGGACGCGGTGGAGCAGGGCGCGCCGCACCTGGATCCGTTCAAGGTCGGCAAGGAGCCGGAGCTGTTCCGCCTGGCCATGACGGACCTGTTGGACAAGGTGGCGGACATGTTCGTGAAGGACCTGACGCCCAACCGCAAGGGCGCGGCCCCCTCGGGCAACACCGCGCCGGACACCGTGCCCTCCGCCGTCACGCCCGCCCCGTCCGAACTCCAGTTGCCCGCGGGCGAGCTGCCGGATCCGGATGCCTAGAAGAGGGCGTGCTCCGCCAGGAGCACACCCAGGCCCACGACGAAGCTGATCAGCGTCACGGGCACGCCCACGCGCAGGTAGTCCACGAAGCCCATGCGGACCTTGCCTCGCGCGGCCTCGAAGACGATGAGGTTCGCCACGCTGCCCACCAGCGTGAGGTTGCCCGCGAGCGTGGAGCCCAGCGCGAGCACGTGCCACGCCAGCTCCGGCTCCTGCATGGTCGGCACCCACGCGCGCGCGAGCATCACGAACGGCACGTTGCTGAAGAGGTTGGACGCCACGAGCGTCAGGAATGCGAAGCCCAGCGTCTCGCGCCACGGCGGCCCGGCCATCAGCGGGGAGAACAGTTGGCGGATGGCCTCCGCCCAGCCCGCCTTGTTCACCCCGTACACGACGACGAAGAGGCTGGCGAAGAAGAGCAGCAGCACCCAGTCCACGCGCTCCAGGGCCTCGCGCGGCTCGTGCCCGGACAGGGACATCACCAGCACGCCGCCCGCGAGCGCGCTCCAGCTCATGGGCAGGCCGGCGAAGAACGCCACCACCACGCCCAGCAGGCCTCCCAGCCCCAGCGCGAGCAGCCGGCGGTCCACCTCCAGCGGGGGCGGGTGCGTGTCGAAGCGCGCGGACGGCAGCTCCTTGCGGAAGAGGTAGAGCAGCGCCAGGGCGACGATGACGGTGGAGAGGATGGCGGGCAGGGCCATGTACGCGGCGAACCGCGCGTAGCCCAGTCCGGACGCGCCCTGGATCAGCATGTTCTGCGGGTTGCCGGTGAACGTGGCCACGGAGCCGCTGTTGCTGCCCATGCACACCGCGAGCAGGTACGGCACGGGCGGCAGGCGCGCGTCCTCCACCACCACCAGCACCAGCGGCGTGAGGAACAGGCACACGGTGTCGTTGACGAGGAACGCGGACAGGAACGCGCTCACGAACGTCACGGCCACCAGGAGCAGCCGCGGCGTGTGCGCGACCTTGAGGGCCTTGGCCCCGGCGGCGCGGAAGAAGTTCGCCTGCGCCAGGTACACGGCCAGCAGCATCATCCCCAGCAAGAGGACGAGCGTGTCCATGTCGATGGCTTGCTGGTTCCGGTCCGAGCTGTGACCGAAGACCTCCGTGGGCGTGACGGCCCCGGCGACGACCATCAGCGTGGCGCCCAGCAGGGCACCTCCGGGACGGTCCAGCTTGATGAAGGGCAGCCTCGCCCCGGCGATGAAGATGTACGTGAACAGGAAGATCGCGAGCGCCACGGGCGCGGGACACTAGGGTCCGCGCCTCGGCCCCGTCGAGGTCCCCTGGAGCCGCCTGTCCAGCAGGGAATCGAGCCGGCTACTGTCGGGTGGGAATGTGGGTGATGGGCCCCCAAAAGACCGCCGTGGTGGGTCCTGACGCGCGTTGTCCTTCCGGGTACACGTCTGTACAGTGACCGGCCCTATGAAGCCCGAGAAGGAAACCGAGGCCTTCTCCGGCCCGCGCCGCACGCCGTGGTCAGGGGCTCGCGGGCTGGACGCCGTCCTCCAGGGATGGCGGACGGACCGGCAGGTGTGGCCGAACATCGTCCATGACGCCGTGACACCGGCCCGTGCTGGCGTGTTCGCGCCGATGCCAGAGGGGCTGGCCCCCCAGGTCCGGGACGCGCTCAAGCGCCGGGGCGTGGAGCAGCTCTTCTCCCATCAGGCCGAAGCCTTCGAGCGGGCCCGCGACGGGGAGAGTCTGGTCATCGCCACGCCGACCGCGTCCGGCAAGAGCCTCTGCTACAACCTGCCGCTGTTGGATCGCTTCGCGCGCGAGCCGGATGCGCGGGCGCTCTACCTGTTCCCCACCAAGGCCCTGTCCCGCGACCAGGAGGAATCGCTGCGCGCCTTCATGCGCGAGGCGGGCCTGGGCCACGGCGCCATCACCTTCGACGGTGACACGCCAGGGGACGCACGCCGGGCGGCTCGCGAGCGCGCGGGCGTGGTGCTCACCAACCCGGACATGTTGCACACGGGCATCCTTCCGCATCACGCGAACTGGGCGCGGCTGTTCTCAAACCTGCGCTACGTCGTCATCGACGAGTTGCACACGTACCGGGGCGTCTTCGGTTCGCACCTGGCGAACGTGCTGCGGCGGTTGCAGCGGGTGGCGCGGTTCCATGGGGCGTCGCCCACGTTCATCCTGGCGTCGGCGACCATCGGCAATCCGAAGGCGCATGCGGAGCGGATGCTGGGGCGCGAGGTGGCGCTCGTGTCGGAGAGCGGGGCGCCGTCCGGTGAGCGCCGGGTGTTGGTCTACAACCCGCCCGTGGTGAACGCGGAGCTGGGCATCCGCGCCAGCTATCTCAAGAGCGCGGTGCGGCTGACGTCGGACCTGGTGCGCGCGGGGGTGTCCACGCTGCTGTTCGGCCAGTCGCGCAACAACGTGGAGGTGATGCTCAAGTACCTCCGCGACCGGTTCGTGGAGGAGAAGCTGGATCCGTCGCTCATCCAGGGCTACCGGGGCGGCTACCTGCCGGGCACCCGCCGCGCGACGGAGGCCGCGATGCGCGCGGGCGAGGTGCGCTGCGTGGTGGCCACCAACGCGCTGGAGTTGGGCATCGACATCGGTTCGTTGGACGCGGTGGTGTGCGCGGGCTACCCGGGCTCCGTGGCGGCGCTGGCGCAGCGCTTCGGCCGCGCGGGCCGACGAGGCATGGGGAGCCTGGCGCTGCTGGTGACGTCCAGCGCGCCGTTGGATCAGTACTTCGCGGCGGATCCGCGCGCGCTCACGGGAGCGCCGGTGGAACATGCGCGGATTGATCCGGACAACGTGGAGATATTGGTCCAGCACCTGAAGTGCGCGGCGTTCGAGCTGCCCTTCGAGGAAGGGGACGCGTTCGGCGACGTGCCGGTGGAGAACACCACGGAGGCGCTGGACTTCCTCACGCAGCACCAGGTGGTGCACCCGTCGCAGGCGCCCGAGGGCGGGCGGCGGATGTTCCACTGGTCGTCGGACGCGTATCCGGCGCACCACGTGTCGTTGCGCAGCGTGGGCTGGGACAACGTGGTGGTCATCGAGCGCGGCACGGACAAGACGCTGGCGGAGATGGACTTCCGCTCCGCGCACACGCAGCTGCACGAGCAGGCCATCTACCAGCACGACTCCGAGCAGTACCAGGTGGAGATGCTGGACCTGGAGAACCACAAGGCGTTCGTGCGGAAGGTGGCGCCGGACTACTTCACGGACGCGATGACGAACGTGCGCGTGAGCGTCATCCAGGAGGATCAGGGAGCGCCGCTGGGGCCCTCGCTGCACGCGGGCCTGGGCGAGGTGTCCGTCATCGAGAAGGTGGTCGGATACAAGAAGATCAAGTTCCACACGCACGAGAACGTGGGCTACGGCGACGTGCGGCTGCCGGAGATGCAGATGCACACGTCGGCGCTGTGGCTGACGGTGCCGGAGGCGGTGGTGCGGAGCATGGACGCGCCCCGGCCCGCGGTCATCGACGCACTGCGAGGCCTGGGTTCCGCGCTGCGCACGGTGGCGTGCGTGGGGTTGATGAGCGACCCGCGAGACCTGGGCCGCACGCTGGGCAGCAAGGACGAGCCGGACGGTCCGCCGCGCAAGGAAGGCGGCGTGGGCTTCGATCCGACGCTGTTCCTCTACGACAACGTGCCCGGTGGCGTTGGACTGGCGGCGCGGCTGTACGATCAGCGCGAGGAACTGCTCCTGCGAGGGCGCAAGTTGCTGGAGTCGTGCCCGTGCGAGGACGGGTGTCCGGCGTGCATCGGGCCGGCGGCGGGTGGGCAGCCGGGGAGCGCGTCGTCGGGGTCGCATCCGCGCAAGCGGCTGGCGTTGGACCTGCTGGCGGCGCTCGGCGTCGCCGGGGTGCAGTGAGGAGCACGGGCGCGGCATGGACCTGAAGCGCAAGCTGTCCCGACTCACCAACGCGGGCCCCGGCAGTCAGGCCCGGGCGCCCGTGGATACCGTCGTGGAGACACCGGCGGTGGAGGCGCGCGCGCAGGACGCGGCGGTGGCTCCGATTCCGCCGGTGGAAGAGGCGGGCACGACCACCATCGCGGAGGTGCTGGTCCAGGCTCTGCGCAAGCGCATGTCGATGGACGGGGAGGGGACGGACGGCGGACAGCCTCCTGAGACTGCATTGCGTACCGCGCGGGCGGAGGTCGCTGACCGCGAGGCCACGCGGGCGGACGGCCTCGTGGACCTGCGCGAGGAGGCGCGGCGGCGGTTCGCGGCGAAGCGCGGTGGTGCGGCGGACGGCCCCGCGGATCCACGGGTGGAAGCGCTGAGCCAGATGCTGTCGTTCTGGGCGGAGCGTCAGGGCACGGCGTCCGCTCGGAAGGCGGTGGCGCCGGCCCCCGAGCCGCGTGCCTTGCCCGTGGAGGCGAGGGCGACGCCGCATGGCACGGTGCACGTGGCCGAGCAGGTGTATGCGCCGGACCATCGTCACGGCACGGCACCGGTGGCGGCGGCGCTCGACGTGGAGGCGCGGCTGGTGGCGGGGTTGGCGCTGCATCCGGAGCTGGAGTCGGTGGACTTCACGCGGATGTTGATGCTGGACACGGAGACGACGGGGCTCGCGGGCGGCACGGGAACGGTGCCGTTCCTGGTGGGCCTGGGCTGGTTCGAAGGCCGCTCGATGCGCGTGCAGCAGCTCTTCCTGCGGCGCATGGGAGAGGAGGCGCCCATGCTGCGCCTCCTGGCCGAGCGCATGGCGTCGTCGTCCTGCCTCGTCACGTACAACGGCAAGAGTTTCGACTGGCCGCTGCTGCGCACGCGCTTCGTGCTCAACCGGGTGCCGGTGCCGAAGGAGCTGCCGCACCTGGACCTGCTGCACTGCGCGCGGCGCGTGTTCAAACACCGGGGCGAGGGCGCGCGGCTGGTGCACCTGGAGTCGAAGGTGCTGGGGCATCACCGGGTGGGGGACGTGGACGGTTCACTGATCCCGGAGCTGTACTTCCGCTTCCTGCGCGGCACGGACGGGTCGGAGCTGGTGCCGGTGCTGGAGCACAACCAGAAGGACCTGCTGCTGCTGGCGGCGCTGATGGGCGATCTGGTGCGCCGCTTCCAGTCGGAAGGCACGGAGCAGCAGGACCCCCGGGATCTGTTGGGCTTCGCGCAGGTGGCGGAGAGGGCAGGGGACGCGGCGCGGGCGCTGACGTTCGCGAAGGCCGCCGCGGAGAGCGGAGGCCCGGTGGGAGTCGAAGCGCTGGTGCTGGCCTCGCGCCTCTGCCGCCGCTCGGGGGATTGCGAGACGGCGGTGGCGCACCTGCAGCGAGCGCTCACGTTCGCGAAGCCCGGACAGGGCGCGGTGCTGCACCTGTCCCTGACGAAGCTCTACGAGCACTCGCTCAAGGACCTGCCCCGAGCCCTGTACCACGCCAGACTCGCCGCCCCGGTGGAGCTGGCGGAGGACCACCAGCTCCGCCTGGAGCGGCTGGAGCGGCGGCTGTCGCGTCAGGGAGCCTGAGCGTCGGGCGCAAGGCCAGCGTCCGAGGATGCGTCCTGGAAGGGCAGGGGACGCGGATGCGCCGGATCGAAGGAGGGTGAGACGCCAGGGGCGGCCTTCTCCATGACACCGCCGTCCGCGAAAGGGATGTACGGCTCCAGCCCATCCAGGATCCGGCGAAGGATGCGGCCATCACGGCTGATGGCATACCGGACCCCAGAGTCGAGTCCCGGCTGGGATCCGCCGCATTCCGACGGGTCCATGTCGATGCGAACGAAGACGATGTCTTCACGCTGGATGACCCTGAAGACATGAGACGTGCGCCTGTCGGTGCACGGCGTTTCAGATCGGTCCGGAGGCCGATGGTCATCCGCCGCCAGGGTCAGGGCGCGGAGCACGGCTCCATCCAGCACGACGGGCTGCTCGGATGTGCCGACCTGGATCGGCGCCTGTTCGAAGAACTGCGGGAAGACTATCGAACGGTCATCCTCCACCGGGGCAGCGCCCGCCACGAACCCGCGTGCACACCCGGAGGCGATCCCCAGAAACAGCAACACGGCCGCCTCACGGCAACGCATCACGCAGACCCGGGAACCACGCGACAAGCAACCGCTGTGTGCCCAGCTTCACGTAGGCCCGGCCCGACTCGCCGTCCTGATACACGCGCTTCTTGCCGTCACGCTCGTAGGTCCGGGCCGGCACGTGCGCCCGGATCAGCACCGCGCCTTTCGGGTACGCCTCGGCTCGCCGCTGCACCTTCGCGAACTGGAGCGACTCCTCCGGACCCTCCACCTGTTCGATGACTGTTTCCAGCGGGTGGCGCATGTCCGGCATCTGGAACTCCAACGTCATCCCCGGGGCCAGCTCCTGCCGGTATTCCTCCGGGAACAGCACGTTGAGCGACGGCAGCACGTTCCGGTTCATCAAGGCCGCCACCGGCTGGCCCGCCTCCACCTGGGCCCCCTTCGTCACCGCCACCCGGCCCACTATCGCCTCTAGCGGTGCCACCACCTCCGCTGCCCCGGTCGCCGTCTCCAGCCGCGCCACCACCTGCCCGGCCTTGACCTTCTCGGTCAGCCCCACGTCCACCGACATCACTCGTCCCGCGGCCGGAGCAGGGACGTCCACCCACTCGCCTTGCTGGAGCAGCACCTGCCCCCGCGCGGACCGGTCCACCCGCACCATCCCCGCGAGCACTCCCAGCGTCACCACCGCTCCCACCGCGCTCCAGGTCCATGCCCGCCGTGAAAAGCGGGACGTCGGCTTGGGAGGGGAGGAGGGGACAGGCGTCGGAGGGGATTCAGGCCGCGGATCCATGTGCGGAACAGGATGATCCATCCCGGCCTCCCTGCGCCAGGACTGGTTGGAACGCGGGATTCACCGCGAGGCCTTCAACCGGGTCCCTGAAACTTGACGGACACGCACGCCTGCTCGCCCTACAGGGATGTATCCCTGCATCACCCCGGGGCGCCTTGTGCCATGCTGCGTGCGCCTCGTGGATTCTTCCTCCCTCAGATTCGGGTCCCTGGTCCTCGCCGGACTCCTTGCTCCGGGCGCGTTCGCGGCTGAGCCGACGCGCGAGGAACAAGTGCGCGCGGAGCTGGAACGCCAGCTGCGCGACATGGTCCCCGAGTCCCCCTCCGAAGTGCAGGTGCTCTTCGCGGGCTTCAAGCCCGAGGACGGCTACCGGCTCGTGGAGACCGACTTCCTCCTGGATGGCGAACCGCTCGCCGTCCCGGGACTGGAGGAGCTCAACGCGCCCGGCGTCCACCGGCTCGCGGTCCTGAAGGTCGAACCCGGCGAGCACACCCTCGTCTCGCGCGTCACGTACACCAACGGCTCCTGGAGCCTGTTCAGCGAGACCAACGGCTTCCTCTGGAAGATCACCGCCTCCGTCGGCTTCCAGACCCAGCGCGGCCTGCGCGTCGTGGTGAAGGCGTCCCCCGGCGTCGTGCCCAACGCGCCGGATCCGCGCCTCAAGCTCAAGCTCACCCACGCCGTCACCGCGGAGATGATCAAGCCTCCGCAGGACGAGCCCGCCGTCGTCACCGCGCCGCCGCCCGTGAAGCCCGCGCCCGTGGATGCCGGCGCCCCGGTGAAGGTCGTTCAGCCCACGCCGCCGCTGGATGCGGGCGTGAAGCCCACGACGACTGTCGTCTCCGTGACGCCGCCCGTGGAGCGCCCGCCGGTGGCGCCCAGCCGCCTGCGCCTCCAGGTGACGTCGAAGAAGCCCACCTCCGCCACCGCCTTCGTGCGCGGCACGGGCGAGCCCCTGAAGCTCACCGTGCCCGGCAAGAAGCCGCAGGACGTGCCCCTGTCCGCGGGCGCGTACACCGTGGACCTCATCGCCGACGGCTTCCTCGCGCAGACGCGCCAGGTGGAGCTGGCCGCCGGGGCGGACTCGTCGCTCGCCTTCGCGCTGGTGCCCGCGCCCAAGGCCGCCAAGGCCGCCAAGGTGCAGGAGGGCCGCATCGAGCTGCCCGACCCCCTGAGCTTCGACGAGAAGAAGCCCGTGCCCGCCAAGGCCACGCTCGCGGGCCTGGACCTGGCGGTGGACCTGCTGGTGCGCGACCCGAAGGCCCGCCTGCGCGTCGAGGGCCACACCGACTCGCGCGAGGTCCCCGAGCCCGCGCGCCAGAGCCTCTCCGACGCCCGCGCCCGCGCCGTGGCCGACATGCTCGTCCGCGCCGGCGTGGCCCCGTCCCGTGTGGAGGCCGTGGGTCTGGGCGACCGCAATCCCAAGGCCCCCAACCTGATTCCTCGTGGACGTGAGCTCAACCGCCGCGTGGAGCTGGTGCTGCTGCGTCCCTGAGCCTTGAGGTTGCTGGAGGGCTCCTCTAGCGTCCCGTGCGTTCTTCGCCAAAGGGACGCGCGATGCCTCGCTACGAGTTCACGGAAGGCAGCTCCAGCAAGTTCTGGGAGATCACCCTGGAGGGCACCACGCTGACCAAGCGCTGGGGCCGCATCGGCTCCGACGGCCAGGAGAAGGTCGAGGAGTTCGACTCCAAGGCGGAGGCGAAGAAGGCCTACGAAGCGCAGGTCCACGAGAAGGAGCGCAAGGGCTACACGCTCGCCGAGGGCGGGGACAGCGACGGCGCGGAGGCCACCGCCGAGTCCGCCGTCAACCCGGACCTGGAGGCCGCCATCCTCGCGAAGCCCGACGACGCGAAGGGCTACCTCGCGTACGCCGAATGGCTCAAGGGCGAGGGCGATCCACGCGCTGAGCTGATCCTCCTCCAGCACTCCGCGCTGGAAGCGCCTGCGGCCACGCGCAAGAAGGTGGCGACGCTCATCGAGGACCACGCCAACGAGCTCCTGGGCGAATCGCTTTCGGAGGCCGTCTCCGACGAGACCCTCAAGCTCGAATGGCACCTGGGCTTCATCCGAGAGGCCCGCCTGGGTCAGGTGGACTACGACTCCTCGGCGAACATCCCGGACCTGCTGGCCGAGCTGCTGGCCCATCCGTCCGCGCGGTTCCTGAGCCGCCTGACCCTCGGCATGGCCAACTTCGACGGCGAGAACGACTACGACGAAACGCTGGAGGTGCTCGCGAAGGCGAAGCCCGCGCCGCCGTTGCGCTCGCTGTTCATCGGCGACTTCGAGTTCCCGGACGAGACGGAGATCTCCTGGACGCAGGTGGGCGACCTCAAGCCGCTCTACAAGGTCTACCCCCAGCTCCAGGAGCTGCGCGTGCGCGGCGGTGAGATCGGGTTCGGGAAGATCGACCTGCCGGAGCTGCGCTCGTTCACCGTGGAGACCGGGGGCCTCCACCAGGGCGCGGTGAAGGAGATCGTGAAGGCGAAGTGGCCGAAGCTGGAGTCGCTGGAGGTCTGGTTCGGCCAGGAGAACTACGGCGCGAGCGGCGGCGTGAAGGACCTCAAGCCGCTGCTCGACGCGGAGGGCGTGCCGGCCCTGCGCAAGCTGGGGCTGCGCAACTCCGAGTTCACGGACGAGCTGTGCGCGGCGCTGCTCAAGTCGAAGATCCTGGCCCAGATTGAAGAGCTGGATCTGTCCATGGGCACGATGAGCGACACGGGCGCGGACACGCTGGCCCAGAACGCCAAGGCCTTCGCGCACCTCAAGACGCTGGACGTCACCCAGAACTTCCTCACGAAGGCCGGGCAGAAGACCGTGGCCAACGTCGCGAAGTCCGTGGCGAGCGGCAACCAGCGCACGCCCTACGACGAGGAGGCGCGCTACGCCGCCGTGGGCGAGTAGCCCACCCCCATGCCGTACGCCGCGCCGCCGTTCCTGATCATCGGCAATCCCGGGAACCGGCGCGTCACGCTCTTCCAGGAGGCCCTGCTCCGCGCCGGGCTGCCTCCCGCGCACGTGGTGCCATGGGAGACGGTGGCCCGCGCGCCCGACGTCCTCCTGGAGCTGTCCGATACAGAGCGCCTCGTCCGTATCGACGCGGCGGGGGAGGACGCAGCCGTGGAGCGCGCCTTCCTTCAGCGCGGCTACGCGGATGCGCTCGGCGCCGGCTGTGACACCATTACGCCCGAGGCACTGGAAGCGCTGCCGGATGAACACGGCCGCGTGTTGTGCCCCCGGCAGCATCACCTGGGTTTCCTGCGCGTGCTGGAGGAACTGTCCGCGCGGTTCGCCCAGCGTCCCCGCTGGCGCGTGCTGTCCTCACCCCGCGCCATCGCGGACCTGTTCGACAAGCGCATCACGTCACGCCGGTACGCGAGCCTGGGCATCCCCGTGCCGCCGTTCCTGGACGTGACTCCGGGCACGACACCGGAAGCCCTGCGCCAGGCGTTGCGAGATGCGAACTTCCGCGAAGCATTCGTGAAGCTGTCCTGCGGTTCGTCCGCGTCATGCCTCGCCATGTACCGGCCGGGCAGGGCGGAAGGCTCGCTGCTCACCAGCCTGCACCGAGGCACCACCGGCTGGTTCAACTCCCTCAAGGTGCGCCGCGTGACGGACGCTCGGGAGGTGGACGCGGTGCTGTCCTTCCTCCTGCGCGAGGGCTCACAGGTGGAGGAAGCCCGGCCCAAGGCACGACTGGGTGGGGACCTGTTCGACTGCCGTGTCCTCACCGTGCGCGGCGAGCCCGTCTTCACCGTCGTGCGCCAGAGCCGCCTGCCCATCACCAACCTGCACCTGGGCGGCTACCGGGGAGACCTGGACGCCTTCCACGCGGCGGTGCCACCCAGCGAACTGGAGGCCGCGATGGAGAGCTGCCGCGCCGTGGCCCGCGCGCACGACTGCCTCCACGTGGGCATCGACCTGATGTTCGAGGACTTCTTCCACGGCCACCGCGTGCTGGAGGCGAACGCCTTCGGGGACCTGCTCCCAGGCCTCACGCGCGACGGCCTGTCCGTCTACGACTGGGAGATCCGCGAAGCGCTGCGCTGAGCCCCGCCCGTCCACAGCCGCGTCGCCGGTACGCGCTCCAGCAGCCCGGAGCCGAACACACGATCCAGTTCCAGGTACTCCAGGTGCACGTAGCCGATGTGACACCCGCATGTGTCCTTCGAGCACGGGCGCGGCTTCAACGCCGCGTCGAAGTCCGGCGCGTAGAGGTTGCCCAGCGGTTCCTTGATGAAGTGGCACCGGTACGCGGTGCCGTCACCGTCCACGGACAGCACGGACTCGCCACCACGGCAGGCCCGGCCCCGGCTGGGGTGATGGGTGTTGTTCATGGGGAAGAGCGGGTCGATGCGGGTGAAGCGCTCCACGTCCTCGGGCGTGTACGCGTCCAGGCCGTCCTTCACCGCGTTGATCCACAGGTACGTGTCCTCGGGGAGTTCGCGGCGCAGGGCCTCGGCCTCGTCCGCGAAGCGCCGGAAGCCCACCATGCCCGCGCTGTGCCGCACGCCGTGCGCCGACAGCCGCTCGCACTGCGCGAGGAAGCGCGAACGCTTCATCCACTCCGGATGGTACGTGGCCCAGATGCCCAGCTTCTCCGTACGGCAGTCCGTGAGCCAATCCAACCGGCAGGAGAGGTTCGTCTGCACCGCCGCGCGCTCCACGTGGGGCAGATGCGTCAGCCGCGCCAGGGCCTGCTGATACCAGGGCCAGATGAGCGCCTCGCCCCACGGCGTGAAGAACACGGACACGGTGTCCTGCGTGCGCGACTCCACCCACTGGAGGAACCGCTCCAGGTCCGCGCGGTCCTTCGTGAGTTCCTCCTCGCTCTGCTTCCACTTGCCGAAGGGGCAGTACTCGCAGCCGTAGTTACAGCCGGACAGCGGGCCCCGGTAGAGCACGGTGAGCTTCATCGCCAGGCGTACTCCGTCATGCGCGCGCGCACGGCCTCGGAGTCCAACCACGGGCCAATCAAGTCGGAGCGCTCCACGCCCGCGGGAGTGAGCTGGAACACGCCGTCCACGTCGCGCGCCAGCCCGTGCGCACCCAGCTCCGAGAGCATCGGGAAGTCCGCCTTCGCCTCCGTGCCGAAGCGCTGGCGGTACACGTCCGGGTCCACGCCCTCCGCCAGCAGCGACAGCACCAGGTGCCGGTGGCGCTGCTCTGCCGCGTCCAACACGAAGCCGTAGCGCACTTCACCGAAGGAGGCCGTGTCCCGTTCGCTGTACGCCTGGATGATGCCGCGCACCTCTCGCGAGGCCACCGCGTACTCGGACGAGTAGTGCACCGCGCCCGTGTACGAGCGCGCCCCTACGCCCAGGCCCACCATGCCGTCCTCCTGGCAGCGGTACACCGCGCCGCGAGCCGCGGGGGCATGCGCCGCGCGGAACATCCGCATGGACACCTGCGTGTAGCCGCGCGACAGGAGGAAGTCCCGGCCGGTCCGGTAGAGCGACAGCCGCAGGTCGTCCCACGCGCGCGACTTCTTGCCCAGGAACGTGAGGGGCCGCACGTAGAGCGGGTAGAGGTACAGCTCCTCCGGCGCGTACCGCAGCGCCGCCTCCAGCGAGTGGAGGAACGTCTCCACCGTCTGGCCCTCGATGCCGTAGATGAGGTCCAGGTTGAGCGTGGGGAAGCCCGCGCTCCGCAGCAGATCCAACGTGGCCTCCACCTGCGCCGTCTTCTGCGGCCGCTTCACCGCGGCGACCTCTGTCTCCAGGAAGCTCTGCACGCCCATGCTCACGCGGTCCACGCCCCGGGCCTTCAAGAGCGCGACCTTGTCCGCGTCCACCGTCTCCGGCGACACCTCCACGGACATGGGCACGTCGCGCGGGTCCACGCCCAGCTCCGCCGCCAGGTCGAACACCGTCTCCAGCCCCGCGACATCCAGCAGGGTGGGGGTGCCACCGCCAATGGCGGCCCGCGCGAACGTGGCCGGTCCCAACGCCTCCTTCACCCGGCGGGCCTCCCGCTTCAGCGCGGCGAGCCACGCTTCGACGACGTCCTCCTTCGGACCCGCGGCGGTGAAGAGGTTGCAGAACCCGCAGCGCATCTCGCAGAACGGCACGTGCAGGTAGAGGAACAGCGCGTTCCGCCGCTCCTTCGCCCAGACGTCCTCCAGCGGCAGCGCGGGCGTGAGCGGGCGGTAGGCCGTCTTGTGCGGGTAGCCGTACAGGTACGCCACGTACGGCGTCCCTTCGAGCATCGACTCCAGGCGCGTCATGGCTCGGAGTCTACCGGCAGCACGAACTGGCCATAGGGCACCGTCCACACCACCGGGTGCCCCAGCCGGTGTCCCGTGTAGCCATCCTCGCCGTACGCCGTGCCGTGGTCCGAGCACACGATGCAGAACGCCGGGCCCCGCCGTCGCAGCGCCTGGAACAGGGGCGGCAACTGGCTGTCCACGTACGCCAGCGCCGCCGCGTGCGTCGCCTTGGAGTCCTCCGTCGCCCCGGGCACGTAGTGCCGGTTGGGCTGGTGCAGCGCGGAGACGTTGATGAACAGGAACACCCGCTGCTCCCGGGGCAGCGCGCCCAGGATTTTCACTGCGAGTGATGCCTGATTTTCCGTGGATTGGGGATCGGTGACGCCCAGCTCCGGGGCCCAGTGCGCCTCGGAGAAGAGGCCCGGGAGGACGCGGCCCAGGGGGTTCTTCTGGTTGAAGAACCCCGTCCCGCCAATGCACACCGTGTGATAGCCGCGCCCGGCCAGCCCCGTGACGAGGTCCGGCGCGTCCAGCACGCAGGTGCCGGGGCCCGTCGTCTCGCTGCCCTCGAAGCGCAGGGCGAAGGGGCGTGGGTGCCGGCCCGGAGTGACAGGCGTGGGGAGGAAGCCCGCGAAGAAAGCCTGGTGCGCGGCGTAGGTGAAGCTCGCCGGGGTGTGCCGCTCCTCCCACCGGCCGCCGGGCAGCAGCGCGGCCAGGGTGGGGGTGCGGCCTGCTTCCAACTCCTCCCGGGCCACGTCGTAGCGGAGCGTGTCCAGCGTGAGGAAGAGCAGGTCGTGCGTGCCGACCAGCGCGTTCAGGTCATGCATGCGGACAAGGCGGGGCGGGGAGGGGACCTCATCGATGGGAGGCCCCATACCCCGCCCGGGACGGCGGGACTACGACATCGGCGCGGTCTCGGCCGGGGGGCGCGGCTGCGCAGGGGCCTCGGCCGGCGAGGAATCGAGCGCGCGGCGCGGGGCGTTGGGGCGCTGCGTGTCCACGGTCGAGTTGTAGAGCGTCGTGGCGAAGGTCTGCTGACCGCCCGTGGACAGCGTGCGGAAGGCGCGGTCCAGCGCCTGCTGGCCGCCCTGCAGGCCCTGGCCCATGGTGCGCTCCACCAGCGCGCGCGCCTGCTGCTCGTTGAGGCGCGCCGTGAACGGGCCGGTGCCGGACGCCGCCGCGTCGTCGCTGGAGAAGGCTCCGCGCGCGAGGGCCGCCGCGTTCGGATCCGTGAAGGTCAGCTCGTAGCTCGTCTCCGGGGGCTGGCCGGGACGCGTGGTCGTGGTCGCCACCACGGAGTCGTTGATGGCCGTGCGCGCCCGGCCGTTGCCGTCCGCGCCCACCTGCATCTCCGTGGTCTGGGTGCTGCCCGCCACGTTGCGGTCCGTCTGGCGCACGGTCTGGTCGCCATCGCCGTTGGCGCTGAGCGCCGTGCGCCGCTCGGTGGTGGCCACCTCGCGGCCCAGGATGCGGCCCTCGCGGTTCTGATCCAGCGTGTCCGTGCGCTGCACGTTGCTCACGCCCGGCCCGTTCGCCCGGGGCAGCTCACCGGTGCGCAGGAACTGCTGGTAGGCCTCGCGGCCCTCGGCCGTGCCGATGTTGAAGTCCGCCGCCTGGGTATGCCCCAGGCGCTGGTCCTGCCGGCCCTCCAGGCCGTGGATGTTGGTGGAGTCCCGCTGGCGGCCCTCGCTCGACACCGTGGCGCGCAGCGTCTCCGGCGACGTGCGCTGCAACTCGTAGCCCTGCGTCTGCTCGCGGCTGAACGACGTGTCCACCCCCAGCCGCCGGCCCAGGCTGCCCGGACCCGCCGCCACACCGGCGTTCACGCCCGCCGAGCCCTGGAGCTCCGCCCGGGCGCGCGTCCCCACCGGCCACGTCTCAGGGGCGGCGGGGTTGGGAACCTGCCCGTTGCGCAGACCCTCCGTGGCGGCCTCGGCGGGCATCTCCACGCGCAGGCTGCCCCGCGCGCTGAGATTGGCCCCCAGGCTCACCGGACCCAGCCGGGTCTGGGCGCCTTCCCGGGGCGTGGAGGCGCTGGCGCCCACCTGCCGCTGTACGTCCAGGACGACGTTCCCGCCCTCCATGGAGACCCGGGCATGGCCCGAGGACGGCGTGAAGGTGCTCCGCTCGCGCTCGGCGCGGAACGCCGCCGCGGCCATCTGCGCGGGATCCGGAAGAGCCTCCACCGGCGTGTCGGTCGCCGGCTGACGCTCGGTGGGGGCCACCGGGGTCGTCGGCTGGAAACTGGGCGCGGGGCGGTTCGGATTGATGGAAGTCATGTGTATTGAGTTTATCGGCCCTTCCGACGGATTTGTTTCCGCTCAGTGTGTGGCTCTTACACTCCTGATTTCTGAGAGATTTCGGCCACTTTCACCCATCCAGAACCACCTGAACCTACTCGGGGTGAACGCCCCGGGCGCAAAAAGCACGCCCTATTGCAACTGAGTGGCAAGGACTTGAAATACGTTCGTAATACGTATTACAGGTTATTCTTACTTTGAAGGGAGTGCACGACATGCAGAACATGCGGAAGCAGTTCTCGACGTCTCGTGGTGGCTGGCGGCCGGTGACGGCGCTGGTGCTGGGCTGCACCCTGGCGGTTCCGGCTGGAGCGCTCGCGGCGGAGCGCCCCCCTTCATCGGCCACGCGGGCTCCGGCGGCGCTGGGCGCGGCGGTGGCGACGGCGCTCAAGGCGGGGGGCACCACGCTGGCGACGCCGTCGGGACGGGTGTTCCACCAGACGGCGCGGCCGGTCAGCGGCCTGCGCAGCCTGGACGTGGTGCGGGACACCGGCGTGCAGCTGCACGTCTGGCGTGAACGGCAGGCGGACGGCACGGAGCGCGCCTTCTCCGCGTACACGCGCGGCGGCTCGGAGCTGCTGGGCCGCGTGCAGCAGGAGGAGTACCTCATCCGGTTGGCGGAGGCGTCGTTCGACCCGCTGGCTCGCACCGCGCCGCTGTTGGGCAACGCGCTGGTGGCGGACCGGGACAACACCCTGTCGCTGGTGCAGTTCCACGGCACGCCGCTGCCGGAGTACCGGGAGACGATCGAGAACGCGGGCGGCAAGGTGCTGCGCTTCCTGTCGGACCACACGTACCTGGTGGAGATGCCGTCGGAGGTCCGCGCCCGGGTGTCCCAGCTCCCGGCCGTACGCTGGGTGGGGGACTACCATCCGGAGTGGCGCCTGGAGCCGGTGCTGCGGGACGCGCTGCTCGGACGGGCGGCGGCGCTGGCACCCCAGCGCTACTCCATCATGCTGGGTGAGGGCGGCGCGGCCCGCCAGGCTCGCGTGACGGCGCTGGTGGAGCGGCTGGGCGGCAAGGTGGACCTGGTGGAGCCGGGCGGCCTGCGCGTGGAGGCCACGCTCGACCAGGAGCAGCTGGCACAGGTCGCGCGCGCCAACGAGGTGCAGTTCATCGACCGCTGGGGTGGCCCCGGCGAGGTGGACATGGACATCGTGCGCGAGACGGGCGGCGCCAACTACGTCGAGGGGCTCAAGGGCTGGAACGGGCAGGGCGTGCGCGGGGAGATCTTCGACACCGAGCTGCGCACCACCCACCGCGAGTGGCCCACGACGCCCATCATCCACAGCACGGGCACGTCCTCCGGTTCGCTGCACGGCACCAGCTGCTACAGCCACAACTTCGCCAAGGGCGTGGATCCTCTGGCCAAGGGCCTGTTGCCGGGCGGGCAGGGCATCTTCTTCCTCTATTCGGAGTCCACGCAGTTCGGCGGCACCAAGTCCCGCCTCACGATGAACCAGGAGCTGATCAACCCGAGCGGCAACTACCGCGCGGTGTTCCAGACCTCCAGCGTGGGCAGCACGCTGACGACGGCGTACACGACCATCTCCGCGGAGGTGGACGACTACCTGTTCAAGGCGCCCATCCTCAGCACGCAGTCGCAGAGCAACAGCGGCACGCGCAACTCCCGGCCGCAGGCGTGGGCGAAGAACATCGTCTCCGTGGGCGGCATCCGGCACTACAACACGCAGGCCCGCACGGATGATCGCTGGGCCACGGGCGCGAGCATCGGCCCGGCGGCGGACGGCCGCATCAAGCCGGACCTGGCGTTCTATTACGACAACGTGCGGGGTGCGAGCGGCTCCACGGACAGCTCCTACACGGAGTTCAGCGGCACCAGCTCCGCCACGCCGCAGACGGCGGGCTTCTTCGGCCTGCTGCACCAGATGTGGCACGAGGGCGTGTGGGCCGGCCACGGCAAGAAGGCGGACGTCTTCACCAGCCGCCCGAAGATGGCCACCGCCAAGGCGCTGATGATCAACGGCGCGTCCAAGTACAACTGGCTGGCGGGCGGCTCGAACGCGGACATCGACCGCAACAAGCAGGGCTGGGGGACGTCCGACCTCAAGCGCCTGTACGACCGCGCCGCGAAGACGTTCGTCGTGGACGAGACGGACATCCTCGCGCCGCTCGGGAGCAAGACGTACACCTTCGCCGTGGCCAGCGGTGAGACGGAGCTCAACGTCACGATGGTCTACACGGATCCCATGGGCACGGTGGGCGCGGCGCGGGCGCGCGTCAACGACCTGTCCCTGCGCGTGACGGCGCCCAACGGCACCGTGTATTGGGGCAACAACGGCCTGACGGCGGGCAACGTGTCCACGTCCGGTGGCGTGTCCAACAAGCTGGACACGGTGGAGAACGTCTTCCTCGCGAACCCGGCCGCGGGCACGTGGAAGGTGGAGGTCCTGGCGGATGAGGTGGTCCAGGACGCCCACACGGCGACGACGGCGGTGGACGCCAACTACGCCCTGGTGGTGAGCGGCGTGAACCTCAACGCGAAGGCGCCGTAGTCGCTTCCGTGCGCGGGCTCCGGTGTGTCCGGGGCCCGCGCCGTCACGGTCAGTGCTCGGCGGGCTGCGCGGGGGCCTGCTGCTGGACCACGGGCTTCGCGGCGCGCTGGAGGACGGGCAGGGATGGGCTCAGCGTGCCCAGATAGAGCCGGCCGTGGAAGCCTGTCTCGCCCGGCGCGTCGAAGAGGGCCACCTTGCGCGGCGTGTTCGGCTCCTGGCGCGCGTCCGCCGCCGGGTTGATGCCGTGCACGTCACAGTCCACCTGCTGCCAGACGTTGAAGCGGCAGGCGAAGTGGGCCCCGCGCGCGAAGCCCACGTCCAGGGCCCGCACGGGTGAGGAGGGCAGGGCGGCGGTGAGGCGATGGCCCATGGGTTCGAACTTCGAATCCCAGTTCACGCCACCGGTGCGCACGTGCACGTCGCCCGCGAGCACGAGCATCCACACGTCCGGGTTCTCCTTGCGGAAGGCGATGAGGTTCGCGGCCATCTCCTCCTCGCGCGCGTTGCCCGCCGCCTGCTTGGAGTCGAATGCCACCACCGACACGGCGTGCCCCTGGGCCCGCAGGCGTCGCGCGGCCTCCAGCAGGTGGATGACGCCCGCGCTGCTGCGGCCGTCCTGATCCACGCGGCGGAAGAAATCGCTCAGCACCAGAAGCCGCTCCAGGTCCGCGTCCGTGCCGGCGCTCGCCACGTACTCATCCAGCGCGGCTTGATCCACGGACGGCACGGACAGGGCCAGCGCCACGGGGAGCTTCTTCGCCGTGGCGTCGCAGAGCATCCGCGAGGCGGCGTCCGGCAGCTCGCGCGTGCCGATGGGGTCCGCCACCAGCACGGTGCCGCCCTGGGTGAGCAGCGCGTCCACTCCCTCCACGGGATCGCCGCAGCGGGGCGCGGCTTCCGGCGTCTCCGGCGTCCAGCCCGCGACCTTCACGTCGCGCACGGGGATGGACGCCTTGCCGCCGACCAGTTCCAGCGACGGCATCATCTCCAGGCGCATGAGCAGCTTGCGCTCCTGGGGCAGGTCGCGGAAGCCGCGGCGCAGCTTGAAGCCCTCCATCTGCGGGACGCCCTCGAAGGTCTCGTGGGCGAACACCTCGCGGAAGTGGTTGTAGTAGTGGTCGTTGGCCTTCTGGCTGCCCGGCTCGGGCATCTGCGACATGGCGTTATCATCCGCCTCGCGGTACTGGAGCCGGAAGATGCGCACGATGGACTGGCGCGGGCCGACCTCTTCGGGGCGCACGAGGTAACGTTCGAAGGTGCGATTGCCGCGGACGTTCACGCCGATCTCCCAGGACTGGGAGTACAGTTCATGCGTGGTGTTGTTCTCGAAGATGTCCAGGCGCTGCTCTTCCAGCAGGCGTCGCGCGACGAACATCGCCTCATCCAGAGGCACCAGGTACACGCGCTCCACGGTGGGGATGGGCTCTGTGTCCAGAGCATCCCCATCCAGCCCACGTGAGATGCCCGTGCAACCCGTCATGCACAGAAGACCCAGCATCCAGTGCATCCGCATGGTCCTGCCCCCTTTCGTGGAAGGGGACGGCCCAAGGCAGCACCATCCCCGGACGCCTGAGTCTAGCAGCAAGTGCCCGTACTGCTTCATCGAGGGCATGGAGAACCTCGTCTTCACAGGGTGGGCGGTCTACACGTGCACGAGCGGCGACGCCGTGACGGGCAAGGCACTGCTGTTCAACACGGCGCCCTTCAACGCTCGTTTGGGACCCCTCTGTGGCTGAGGATTCGTGGGATCAGGACGCGACCCGGGTCGTCGAGGCGCTCAACCTCCTGACCGTCCTGGCCGCACCGCGTCTCTACGAGCGATGGAGCACTCAAGTACCGGCAGTGGAGCTGCGGACCGTGCTCCAGTCTCGCATGGCCGCGCTCGCCGCCTTCTGTGAGAAGGCGTGGGGTAGTCCGGCTGCGGACCGCTTCCGGTCCGCAGCCCCCAAGGTGCGGGCGCTCGCCGAATCCCTGGCTGCCGCGCCCACCGGTCATCTCATGGACCTCAGTTGGAACGCCCAGGCCCGCGAGTGTCTGGATGCACTGGGCGTCCAGGCGCCTCCAGGCGGATGGGAGACCTTCGAGGGGCTCCCTCCCAGTGGTGATTGATCAGTTCTCCGCGTCCGCGGGCTTCGCGGCGCCCTGCTGCTGCTGGGCCACGGGCGGCGCGGCGCGCTGGATGACCGGGGGTGAGGCGTTGAGTGCTCCGACCCAGAGCCGGCCGTGGAAGCCCGTGTCGCTGGGCCCGTCGAACATCGTCACCTTGCGCGGCGTTCCCGGCTCCTGGCGCAGCTCCGGGGTCGGGCTGAGCGCGAAGACGTTGCAGTCCACCTGCTCCCAGACGTTGAACCGGCAGGAGAACTGCGAACCTCGCGCGAAGCCCACCTCCAGCGCCTTCACCGGCGACGCGGGCAGCGCCTTCGTCAGCCGCCAGCCCAGCGGCTCGAAGTCCTTGTTCCAGCTCACCGGCTTCGTGCGCACGTGCACGTCACCCGCGAGCGCCAGCAACCACGTGTCCGGATTCGACTGGCGGTACGCGATGAGATTCTTCGCCATCTCCGCCTCGCGCGCGTTGCCAGAGGCGTTGTTCGAATCGAACGCCAGCACCGTCACGGCGTGCCCCTGCGCGCGCAGCCTCCGGGCCTGCTCGATGAGGCGGAGCAGGGCGCCGCTGCTGCGGCCGTCCTGATACACGCGCCGCCAGAACGAGCTGACCACCAGCAACCGCTCCAGGTCCGGGCCGTGGCCCTCGCTGGCCAGGTAGTCGTCCAGCGCACCCTGGTCCTCCGACGGCATGGACAACGCCAACGCCACCGGCAGCTTCTTCTCCACCGCGTCGCAGAGCATCCGCGTGGCGATCTCCGGCAGCTCGCGCGTGCCCAGCGGATCTCCCACCAGCACCGTGTTCCCGGCCGTGAGCAGCGGCTCCACGCCCTGCAGCGGCTCCCCGCACTTCACCGGCGGCGGCTGGGCCGTGTCGTCATCCCAGCCCTCCACCTGCACGGCGCGCACGGGCGCGTTCGTCCTGCCGCCCACCAGCTCCAGCGACGGCACCATCTCCAGCCTCGCCAGCAGCTTGCGCTCCAACGGCAGGTCGCGCGTGCCGCGCACCATCTTGAAGCCCTCCATGTCCGGCACGCCCTCGAACGTGAAGCGCTCGAACGTCTTCCGGGAGAGGTACTTCTCCTCGTCCGCGATGCGCTCGTTGAGCCACTTGGGCTTCACCTCGATGATCGTGTCCTGCTCGCGGTAGCGCAGGCGGAAGACGCGGATGACCGACTGGCGCGGCCCCAGCGACGCGCCCTTCACGAAGTAGCGCTCGTAGGTGCGGTTGCCGGGCAGGTTCACCCCGGGCTCGTGCGCGGACGTGTAGAGCTCGTGGTGGCCCTCGCGCTCGAAGACGTCGTAGCGCTGCGACTCGAAGACGCGCCGCATGGTGAAGAGCGCCTCGTCCAGCGGGACCAGGTACACCGTCTCCTCGGTGGGGACCTCCTCGTCCTCCGGCGTGTCGTCATGGAGGTCCTTCGTCAGGCTCGCGCAGCCGCCGACGCACAACGACAGTCCCAGCAACCAGTGAAACCGCATGGCATGACCTCCGGCCCACCCGATGAGCTCCGATGTTGCTAGCGACGGGGGTGCGGCGTCCCGGCTCCCACGGCCGGGACGACGGGAATCAGTCTACCGGGAAACGCACGGCAAACACGTGTGTCAGGCAGAACGGGTGGGAGCGGCTCCCTGGCCCGTGAGCGAGCGGACGACATCCAGCGCGTGTTCAGCGTGCTTCTTCACCTGGATTTGCGAGTCGAACGCGTAGCGGATGGTGCCGCCCTTGTCCGCGACGAACGTCACCCGCCCGGGCAGCAGCCCCAGGAAGTTGGTGCCCACCCCGAAGGCCTTGCGCGCCGCGCCATCCGGGTCGCTGAGGAGCCGGAAGGGGAGGCGGTACTTGGCGACGAACTTCTCGTGGGACTCCGCGGAGTCGCTGCTGATGCCCACCACGTCCGCGCCCGCGTCCGTGAAGTCCTGGTACTGATCCCTCAGGCTGCAGGCCTGGACCGTACATCCCGGGGAGTCGTCCCTCGGGTAGAAGTAGATGACCAGCGCCTTGTCACCCAGCAGGTCGCGCAGGCGCACCGGCGCGCCGCCCGGCCCCCGCAGTGTGACATCCGGAACCGCATCCCCTTCTTTCAGCATCTTGGCCATGAAAGTCCCTCTCCTCCGGGGTGGGAGCATGGACCGCGCATGGCCTGACCCGCAAATCAATCAGGACAACCGGGTTGCCCGGAATTCAAGGGCCTGGGCATTCTTTCGAGGAATGGAGCCACGCGACATGATGGACACCGAGGACTCCCGCCGGGGGCCCTCCCGCGCCGCCCCGGCGGACCGGCTGTACCTGCTGCTCCTCCAAGGGAACACCTCCACGCTGGTGCCGTTGCCCCGGGAAGGGGCGGTGGTGATTGGCCGCGCGGTGGGGGCGGACGTGGTGGTGGAGGACGCGTCGGTCAGCCGCCAGCACGCGAGGGTGGGCGTGGCGGAGGGCGAGGCGTTCATCGCGGACCTGGGCAGCCACAACGGCGTGCGGGTCAACGGCGAGCGGGTGCAGGGGACGCGGCCCCTGGACGGCGGCGACGTGGTGACGCTGGGCAACGTGACGCTGGTGTTCCACCGGGGCGAACGGCCCCTGCCGGAGCGGCGGGCGCTGGAGACCGAAGGGCTGCGGGCCCGGCTCTCCGAGGAGCTGGACCGGGTGCACAGCTCGGGCCTGGCGGTGAGCGTGCTCGCGCTGGAGGTGGAGTCCGCGCGGGTGCCGCAGGTGGAGCTGGTGCGGGCGCTGCACGGCGCGCTGCGGTTGATGGACGGGGTGGGACAGGTGGGTGGCACGCTGATGGTGCTGCTGCCGGACCTGTCCGGCGAGGAAGCGGAAGCGGCGGCGGCGCACCTGGTGTCGG